>JBPCVB010000335.1:0-6480 GCA_051010855.1 Pirellulaceae bacterium
GTAACTCGTCGGGGCACAGTTCCATGTGCCGTCTCGCCAATTCCGGTTTGTAATCAAACGTTTCGTGCTGGGGCGGCGAACCCGCCATGTGGAGATAGATGATGTGTTTGGCCCGGGATTCCGGACCAGGGCCAGCCAAACCCGTGCGGCTTGCAGCCTGCAGGCCGGCGTGCCCCATCAATTGTGACAACGCGATGCCGCCGAGTCCCACCTGACAGGTGCGCAGAAAATGCCGACGCGTTTGCAATTGCGCGTGTCGTGTGGCCAGTTCTGCGGTCAACTTGCAAGTCATGTTGTTTAGCGGGTAAGGAACTCATCCAGGTTCAAAATTACATTGGCAACGACGGTTAACGCCGCCAGCTGAGGCGCTTCGTGCAATGGAATGTCTGGATCGGCAACTAGCTCAACTGCGTCTTCAGGTTGTTCGCGATATTCGGTAAGACTCCGGTCGTATAGCGTTTGCAAGACGTGGACCTGTTCCAGATCAGCGGGCCGCACCAGGGCCAGCTCGAGGCCCATGGCTATCTGATGATGTGGCGAATCGGCAGCGGCCATCCGCACGGCCAGCGCTCGGGCCGCTTCCACAAACACCTCGGCGTTGAGTGTCATGAAAGACTGTAATGGGTTATTCGTCCCGATACGACGCAGGCTGCATACATCGCGTGTCGACATGTCGAACGTCTCGAACAGCGGATGGGGCTGGCTGCGTTTCAAAAAAGTATAAATCGCGCGTCGATAACGATCGGGCCCGGTGCTGCTATTCCAGACGGAAGCATCCTTGAACGCGTTAACGACCCGCTTGATCGGATTCGGCGGAAAGACGGGCTCGCCATACATTTCTGTGCTGAGCAATCCGGAAACCGCCAGAGCCTGATCCCGGATCGTTTCGGCGGGCAAACGATTTCGAGGACCACGTGACAGCCAGCGGTTCTCCGGATCGACGGCCCTGATCTCACGATGATTGCGTGACGTCTGACGGTAGGTCGAGGACATGACGATCTGCTTGATCAGTCGCTTGACGTCCCAGCCGTTTTCCCGAAAGTCGACGGCCAGCCAGTCCAGCAATTGGGGATGTGACGGCGGGGAACCCTGCGTTCCAAAATCCTCTTCGGTCACGACGATCCCGCGACCAAACAATCGTGCCCAAATGCGATTCACGATAACACGTGCTGTTAGCGGATTTTCGGAGGCGAGAATCCAGTGCGCCAGAGCCAGACGATCGCGTGGCAAAATACCCTCAAGTCGGTGAAAGGCACCTGGCACATTTGCCTGCACCTCGTCGCCGAGGTTTTGAAAATTGCCGCGTAGCATTACATGCGTTGGTCGACGGTCCCCGTCACTCAACTCGACGAGGACAGGAACACGAACCGCTTCGTCCAGCTCACTTGCCAAGGCATGCAGTTTAACGGCGACAAATACAAAAGACCGGCCGCGCAGCTCCCCTGTCATCACCTGCACCAGCAAGTCGTGGACTTGTTGATCCACCAGCTCCTGAACGACGTCGTGGTCCTCGTAGACGGTCAGGTAGGGTGAATCGTTCTCAAGGTCGGCGTCGGCAGTTTGGTTAAAGAAGTCAAGTAACTCGTAATATTCCTGGTGGCTGATCGGATCGTACTTGTGCGAGTGGCATTCGGCGCAACGCGCAGTTAGTCCCATCCAGGTGCTGAGCGTTGTGCTCAGTCGATCCTTAATGGCGACGGTACGGAATTCCTCGTCGCTGGTACCGCCTTCGTTGTTGTTGAGCGTGTTGCGGTGAAACGCCGTGGCCAGTCGCTGTCGTCGTGTGGGGTCGGGTAGCAAATCTCCAGCCAACTGATCCAGAGTGAACTGATCGAAGGGCATATTGTCGTTAAACGATTCAATTACCCAGTCCCGCCACGGCCAGATGGTGCGTGGCTCGTCGCCCGCGTATCCGACGGTGTCCGCGTAACGCGCCTGATCCAGCCACATCGAAGCCCAGTGCTCACCGTATGCAGAATCCGCCAGCAATTCATCGACAATCTGTTCATAGGTTTCCAGGGTTGCATTACTCACGTATCGATCGACTTGCTCACGAGAGGGCGGCAAGCCGGTCAAATCGAGTGCGACGCGGCGAATCAGACGCGTCGGATGAGCGGGCGGCGAAGGACTGAGTTCGTGTTCTTGCTGCCGATGCAGAATAAACTGATCGATCTCACTGGTTGCCCATTGAAGGTTATCGACATCAGGCAACGCAGGGCGTTGAGGTTTGACGAACGACCAATGCTGTTCGTAGACAGCTCCTTCACGAATCCACGCTCGCAACAATTCGACTTCATCGTCCGACAAACGATGGCCGTGTTCTTCCGGAGGCATCGGATCGTCGGTGTCGGAGATGCGCGCGATGAGCTCACTGGAATCCGGATCGCCGGGAAGGATCGCCGCGTAGCCGCCAAGATCCGCGATCGCAGCGGAACGCTGGTCCAGTCGCAGGTCAGCCTCGCGACTCGATTCGTCTGGACCGTGACAGACCGTGCAGTGCCGCGACAACAGCGGGCGAATCTGCTGGTTGAAACTGATCTGTGCGTACGCGGTGGTTTGCAAGCCCGCAATGATCGTGGCAATCAACACGATTATCGACTTGTGACAAATTCCAGGCATATGACCATTATCCCATGCCTTGCTGGCTTCGCCAGCGCCACCGGCGGAAGTACTAATCCGCCCTCATCCGGCCTTCGGCCACCTTCTCCCACAGGGAGAAGGCCCGAAATGAAACAACTTGTGATTTACTACGGTGCCGACCGGTGAAAATGCACGTGTTGCCAGCGTCCGTCCTGCTTTTGCCAGACACGTGTTTCCTCATAATGCGAAGTGCCCGGAGTGCCATCGGTGGCCATCCGTTGGACGAGCCGCACGTAACAGATGATGGCAACTTCGTCTCCCAGAAAACGGACATCAGGTGCGGCAATGGTGGTGTTGCTGGCCATGCGATGCGACAGGTTGTCAAAATAGAACTTGTGAAACTCCATGCCAGTGACCAAGTGGCCGCGGGCTTCCGGTTCAAACGCAGTCAGCGTGGGATCACACAGTTTTTCGTAGGCGGCCCAATCGCCCTGGGAAATGCTGTCCAGCAGACGTTGGGTGAGTTCGATGATTTCGTTAGAGCGGGAATCAGTGGTCATGATTGGCTAGTCGGTCGTACACCTCAAACGTGTAATCGTAGTTGTTGCGGTCGTCGCAGGAATGGGATTCACGGGAGACGCGTTGCCAGTTATCCCAGTCGATTTCAGGAAACGTGGTATCGCCTTCCAATGTTGTGTGGACTCGCGTTAAATAAATTCGCTGTACGGCGGGCAGGGCAGTGCGGTAGATTTCGCCGCCACCCACCACAAACACTTCATCATCGCCGGCGGCCAGCGCGAGGGCTGATGCAAAATCGCGGGCGATCAATGCACCCTCGACCTGGTAGTCGACATTGCGAGTCATGATGATCGTGGTGCGACCGGGCAGCAGTCTGCCGATAGAATCAAACGTCTTTCGGCCCATGATCAGATGGTGGCCCATCGTGATACGTTTGAACCGTCGCAAGTCGTCCGAAAGCCGCCACGGCATGTCGCCATCCCGCCCGATGACTCCATTTTCGCTCATCGCGACAATCAGGGAAACGATCATACGGCAATCGGAGCCTTGATCGCCGGGTGCGGATCGTAATTGACCACCTCAAAGTCCTCGAACCGGAACGCAAACAGGTCGGTAACTTCCGGATTGATTTTCAATTGAGGCAGTGGGCGTGGGTCGCGTGTCAACTGTTCGCGGGCCTGATCGAGGTGATTGGAATACAGGTGGGCATCGCCCAGGGTGTGTATGAACTCGCCGGGCTGCAGGTCGGTGACCTGGGCAATCATCGAGGTCAGTAGCGCGTACGAGGCAATATTGAAAGGAACTCCGAGGAAAACGTCCGCGCTACGCTGATACAACTGGCATGACAGTCGGCCACCGGCCACATAAAATTGAAACAGCGTATGGCATGGCGGCAATTTCATGTGCGGAATCTCAGGGACGTTCCATGCGCTGACGATCAGTCGGCGTGAATCCGGATTGGTGCGGATCATGTGCACCAGCTCGCTGATCTGGTCGACGGTTTGTCCGTCAGGACCGCGCCAGCTGCGCCACTGGCTGCCGTAGACCGGACCGAGCTCGCCGTTCTCGTCGGCCCATTCGTCCCAGATGGTGACTCGGTTTTCCTGCAGGTAACGGACGTTGGTATCGCCGCTGAGAAACCACAGCAACTCGTGAATGATCGAGCGAAGATGCAGTTTTTTGGTAGTGACCAGCGGGAATCCCTCATTCAGATCGAACCGCATCTGGTGCCCAAAGATACTCAGCGTTCCGGTCCCGGTGCGATCGTGTTTTTCCACGCCGGCGTCGAGAATTTGGCGGACAAGATCAAGGTATTGCTGCATACCCGCGTTGTATCCGGTATCCCGAATAAGGGCAACGCCGCGCAAAGAAAAAGGACTCGTCGAACGAGTCCTTGTGCCTGTTTTGTTTGGTCAACCGACTAGCTGTGCCGTCGCCGCCACAGAAGGACTCCAGCCAGGCCAGCGACCAGTGATGCGGACGCTGGTTCCGGGATGACCTGCCCGCGAATTTCGCCACCCCCAAAATCGTCGTTATGAATGTTGATGTACAGTCTTTGCAGGAACAGTTCGCTGGCCAGAAACGGACTGATAACTGTTGAACCAATTGATGGGCTGGTCAATCCACTTATGGCACCAATGTCAATGACAATACCTCCATTGACTCCAACCGGAGCATTGTGGAAGTGCATGGCACTGGCATTGCCACCAGTCAAGCCGCTCCAGCTGATGTCCCAGGCCAGCTCACTGGTGGCGTCGTTAAAGGTGATCGCGGCAAACCCGGTGCCGGTGGAGGCATTGGGTGGAACTTCCTGGAGGCCATCCAGCGTTGCCGTGAAGTTGATGATGGCAGCAGACGCAGTTGTACACGCGAACATGGACATAACCGCAAACAAAGTCAGGATGTATCTCATGGTGCCGGCTTTCTGATGTCTGGTGTCCGGGTAAATCGAGGTATCGAAAGTATAGTTTCTTTGTCCTGCGATACCACAGGAATCTGTCGCTCACCCGCGACACCGCTCCCAAATACCGTTTTTCCCGGCAACCTCGTCGAATCGCTGGCAACGATATATCCGGAATCGGGATGTCGAACCGACCTGTCGCAATTGTCAGGGACGTACCAACCAGAACCAATGTCAGGGCGTCGAAACCTGCATCAGGCGGACAAACGGAGCGTGAGCGGATTCGATGAACTTGCCCTTTGATTTCTTCCGAAACTTCCACTAGCCCCGGGCGGGCGAATTCTTTTCATGCCCGGGATTGGCGGCGCAGGGATTAGCGTCGCGGCGGAATGCAATTTCTTTCAGCATTTGGAAAGGCAGGGTAGCTAATGTCTTCATTGTCTATCGTTGTGCCCCGACTGGGCAGCGACACTCACTTCGAGGCCACTTTGGCGTCCGTCTTGCGATATCGCATGCGGCATCACCAGGTCATCGTCGTGCAAAGTGATTTGCACGCCGACAACTGGGGGTTGAGGGACGAAGTCGATTTTGTGGAGGTGCCCGGACGAGCCCGTCTGGCACGTTACTACAATGAAGCCCTCAAGGCGGCTTCCGGTGACACCATGCACATTGTGCGACCTGGTGTCGAGGTGACGCATCACTGGTTTGCCTATGGCATGCGTCAGTTGCAAAAGGTCAGCTGCGGTTGCGTAGCTGCGTCGCTGGTCAGTGCTACCTATCGCGACGAGATCATCTCGCGAGGCATAACGGCAGGCCGGCATATGTTGCCCATGCACGTCGTCGACAAGCGGCAAAGGCCACTGGGGCCCAGCTCCTGGGCGGGCTTTTACCGCACCTGCATCCTGCAAGCCATTGGCGAGGTGGATGAATCGCTGAGCGATGATTTTCTGGGACTCGATCTGGCACTTGGCATCCGCGGTCTGGGATACCAGTGTGGTGTGATCACGGACCGCGTGCTGACCATCGCTTCGCGTCAATTGTTGCGGTGTCGCTTCGGTCATCGGACTGGTCGCGACGCCCAGCGAATGATCCAGCGTCATGTGCCTCGCCAGGATCAAAGAACCGGTGCCGCGGTCGCCTTCGGCTGCGATCTCGCCTCGTCGTTGTGGCGACCCGATCGCTGGTCGCAACTGGCTGGACGTTTTACGGCCCGCCAGCGTCAGGCAACCGATACGGCCCACAGTCGTCGTTTGGCCGTGGCCAAACATGAACTGGCCGATGCACTCGTCAGCCGCAATCTGCGTCGCGCGGCGTAACCCAATACGTCGGCGCGTGAGCGTCCTCACAGTTTCACGAAAGGGACCGGTGCGCCGGTCCCTTTTTTTGTTGCGAGAGCGAGGCACCGCCGGTTGATCAGTAGCGGAAGTCGCCGAGACTTACGAACCTCTTTCGGAACTCGTGGCGAGTTCCGCTACGTTTAG
>JBPCVB010000336.1:0-3347 GCA_051010855.1 Pirellulaceae bacterium
CCCCAAAGTCGCCACAAGAACGGCTCTTGAACTGAATCGGCCAGACACGACTGCCCATCGGTTTGCCGAATTACTCACGGACCTTGTCCACCACCTGAATACATTGCAAGTGGAAACGCTGGATGCATTTTTTGCCCGCATCGCGCGTTCCTTCAGTCTGGATATCGGAATGCCGCCGGACTGGCAAATTGCCGAGGAATCGGAAGTCAACTCGTTACGCAATCGTGCCATCCGCCGCTCGTTGACGCGACGCGCAACCATCAACATCGTGCATGATCTGGCCAAGGGCGAAGCGAAACGCGGGATCAGTTATCTGGTGCGGCAAACCGTCGGCGACCTGTACGACATCTATCGCGAGACAGTTGACGAACAACGGGGCGATGCGTGGAACCAGCTGAACAAAATGCCGTTACTCGAGGAAGCAGAAATCGATTTCCTGATTGCCGAAGTCTCAAGTCTGGATATCGACGGCACGGCAGCCTTCCACCGCACTCTGACCGAGGACCTGGAACGGGCAGCAAAACGTGACTGGCACAACTTTCGCAAAAAGGGAATTTCCGGAAGTGTCGCGAAAAACAACACGTCATTCCGCCGCCGCGAGTTGCCACCGGAACTACTCGGACCACTGCGCAAACTGACCCGTCACGCAGTAGCCTTGAATATCAACTTGCTGGTGGACCAGACGCGTGGAGCACACCAGTTTCTAAAGACGTACCATCGTGAATTCTGGCAACTTAAGGCCGACAACAGCGTTCTGGAATTTGATGATGTGGCGTGGCTGGCATGGCGGCTGTTTTCCGGTCAACCGTGGGGCAAACTGGCGTGGCGACTGGATCAAAACATCGACCATCTTTTGCTTGACGAATTCCAGGACACCTCCATCAGGCAATGGCAAGTACTCAAGCCGCTGGCCAAGCGGGTTTGCAGCCACGCGCCCAACAGATCCTTTCTGTGCGTTGGCGATATCAAGCAGGCGATCTACGGCTGGCGTGGCGGCGTGGCCGAGATCTTTGACGAAGTGCGTGGCGAGCTGCAGGACAATCTGGATGATGTGGCATCCCAAAATGTCAGCTACCGATCGAGTGCGATCGTGATTGAGGCAGTCAATAACATCTTTTTGAACATGCAACGACATGGAAAGCTCGAGGACCAAAAGCCCGCGTTCCAATCGTGGTGGGACAAGTTCGAGCCGCACACAACGGCCAAAAATGAGTTGCCCGGTTTTGTGACGTTTGAAAACACCAGTCGGGACGATTTGCACAGTAGCGAATCTGCACTACGAATCAAACAACTGGCGGAACAACACCCCGGCCATTCCGTCGGCGTCCTGTGCCGCACCAATGATGCGGTCGCGGAGATGATCTTTGAACTCGGCTTGCTGGGAGTGGCAGCCAGTGAGGAAGGCGGCAATCCATTAACCGACTCGGCAGCCGTCAATATCCTGCTGGCCGCGTTGCGCCTGATCGACCATCCGGGCGACACACTTTCCCGTTTTCATCTTTTGCACACGCCGCTGGCTGACGTGTTTGAGATTACGTCGGATAACGTGGTCGAGGCCGGTCATCCCTGTCGCCGCGTATCGCAAAACATGCGGTTGCGACTGCTTGATGCCGGCTACGGCGAGTTGCTCAGCAATTGGGCGAGATTGCTGGAGCCGATTTGTACCGCCCGTGAATGGTTCCGCGCAGGCCAGTTGATCGAAAAGGGCTACCGCATTTCGGCTGCCGATCATTTGCGGACCGCCGATTTTATTGCTTCCGTCGAGCATGAACGCGTCGGTGATCCGTCCGCCGCACAAATCAATGTCATGACGATTCACAGGGCCAAGGGCATGGAATTCGATATCGTCGTGTTGCCCGAACTGGATTTTGACCGCGGCCAACCTCCCAGC
This sequence comes from Pirellulaceae bacterium, assembly GCA_051010855.1. GTDB lineage: Bacteria > Planctomycetota > Planctomycetia > Pirellulales > Pirellulaceae > CAJQPP01. The sequence continues at coordinate 1,892 of JBPCVB010000336.1, forward strand.
TACATCGTGGGACGCGATTCACCAACGAAACCGATCAAACTGATCTGCCGCTATATGGAGGAAACGCAACAGGAATGGTTGCCCGATGAATTTCAGGCTGCTTTCGTCAAAAACGAGGAAGGCCAGATCCACGAACTACTGAGCACTATTTATGTGGCGGTGACCCGCGCCAAATTCGCCCTGCATATGATTGCGGGACCGAAAATGCACAAGGATCGAAAATCTGCCTCGGGACTGATCATGGCGGCACTGGACATCGATTATCACAAGGACAAGGAGTCGCCAGGAAGAATTCTTTGGGCGTCCGGGCAGGAGGATTGGCAATCGCGAATTCCCGGCGACGGCCGAACGCAGCCGGTAACCGCCCGCAAGAACGGACGCGCACCGCTGGGTCCCATCCAGTTGGCCCCTGTCAGCACCCATCGAAATCTGCCATGGGAAAGCCCCTCTTCGCGTGAAGGCGGCGACTACGTAACGCTCGGCCGACTACTACAGCTGGAAGACAACCGGGACGCGCGACTGGCAGGGTCTTTGGTGCATGCCTGTTTTGAACAGATCAAATGGCTCGACGAGAGCGTTCCCCCTGATGATGAGTTGCGTGACTATCTGGCTGACGTTGACCAGGCAGGACCGGTGCGGATCAAGCAGGCGATTTCCGAATTCCGAAAAGTTCTGCGACGCCCGCACACGTCCGCGTTGCTAAACCGGAATCACTACCAGAATGACCTGTTTCAGTCCTTCGAAGAATTCGAGGTCCAGAACGAGCGCCCGTTTGCCGTGCGAATGGGCGGCGGCGTAGTCTCGGGCTACATCGACCGTCTGGTTTTGCTGAAGCGTGACGGGAAGATCGTTGCTGCAGACGTGATTGATTTCAAGACCGACGCATTGCCTGCAGGCGATCACGAGGCATTGCAAAAACGTGTTGAAATCTATCGCCCGCAAATTCTCAGCTACCGGGACGCAGTGGCCGCGATTTACAAACTCAGTTCCGACAACGTCTCGGCCAGCCTGTTATTTGTGGCCTCCGACAAACACGTCACCATCGCCTGAACGGCGTGATCGGTCCTGCCATTGACTCTGACGGCATTCGCGCCAGAATACGTCGAATCAAAACACAACAGGACGAAAAATGGCCAAACAACGACCCATTCGCAACGAGGACCTTGCTGCAGAAAAGGCTTCCGCAGCTGAAAAGTCCGACACGCTGTTCGGCGGCATTCCCCGTGAACGGTTGCCACTGATCGTCCTGTTTTTTGGCGTGACCATTGGCAGCTTCCTCATCTGGAGTGTTTTTTCGAGACCACCGATCCTGGACTACTACACGTATGAACTCGTCAAACGCTATCCGCATGACGCAACGTCGTTTACCCAGGGACTGATTCACCACCGGGGCGAACTGTACGAAAGCAGCGGCAAGTATGGGCGCTCTTCGATTCGGAAGGTTGATCTGGAAACC
>JBPCVB010000337.1:0-7831 GCA_051010855.1 Pirellulaceae bacterium
GTGCCTCCGCAGCAATGGTCGAGCACCGTTGACGGGGAGCAGCAACAGCTGGAAGCGCAGCAACGACAGATCGACGCGCAAAACGAGTTGCTGAAGCAATTGCAAGATCAGGTGGATACACTGTCCGCGTCTACCGGCGATGATTCGAGCAGTGATTCGAGCGAACAATCATCGATGGCCGATTCCCTGGCACCGCCGCCGGAGGCCGGCGGCGCGCTGTCCCAGGACTTCAAGCACGAACGGGTGATTCCGACCAGTTCGAACTTTACACGCCCGGACGCCGCGCTAAACCTGAAGATGCCCGGCATCAAAACGCAGATAGGTATCGGTGGCTTTTCCGAATTTCAAATGATCTTTGACGGAAATGGTCTCAACAACAACGAGTTCGATACCAGTTTTATTCCCATTCCGAACCAGCCGTCGCAAACGAAGTTCAGCGTCAATCCGTCGAGACTGGGAGTTTCTACGTTGACGCCGGTCGCATCCGGTCGACTGAACACCGTGTTGACGATTGACTTTAACGGTGAGCTGGATGAGCCGATTCCTCGTTTGCGCGTGGCGTACGGCGAATACATCAACGACGACCGGAATTGGGCGATCCTGGCCGGGCAAACTTTCACCACCATGGTCGATTTGAAAGCGCAACCGGAGACTCTTGATTTCGCCGGCCCTACTGGTTTGTTCGCCCGGCGTCAGCCGCTGCTGAAGTTCAGCCGGTTGTATGGACGACAGATTCTGACCGAGCTGGCTCTGGAAACTCCGGAAGACGGAATCTATCTCGAAGGCGATCAGTTTGCCGACCCGCTATCCCGCTGGCCGGCTTTTGTCAGTGCAGTGAACTACCTGCCCAACGGAAACTGTATCCGTAACCTGCGGTTTGCCTTTCTGGCTCGGGATCTGCGTGCCCGAGCTTTGGACGCGACTGAGGACTCCGCATTTGGCTGGTCCATCGTGGGCTCGGGGCGTGTGATGGTCCCGTTGTTTTGCCACAAAAACAACATCGCCTTTAACGTGCAATATGGTGACGGGTATGGCGGTCAACTCAAAAGCGGCCCGGCTGACGGCGTGTTTGATCCCGTGACCACCGACGTGGCCACCATCCCGGTGTTCAGCACGTACGGAGGTTACCAGTTTTGGTGGACCGACAAGATGCGAAGCAACCTGGTCTATGGTTACAACTCGGCCGACAATCCCGATTTCATCGTTGGAGGTGCGTTGAGCAGCACTCTCTACTCGGCCGCCAATCTGGTCTGGAACCCAACCGAAAAGGTCACCGTCGGTATCGAATACCTGTATGGCAACCGCATCAATCAGGATGACGCCAAGGGGACCGCCAATCGAATTCTGCTCTCGACCCGGTTTGTCTATTAACCCATTGCTCTTAAAAGACGGTTAAGGGGTCGGCGCCACGACGGTTCGTGAAAGCATCGTCTGGGAATATCGCGCATACCGCAACGTCCACACCGGTTTTCGGCCAGCCCGCAGCCTCCCCTCACTTGACTGATCGCATCGACAGTGCGCTGGTGGCATGCGAAAACAAATCACTCCTGTTCAGGCAATACGCACGTCGGGTTGCCAAGTCCACGACTCTTGCCAAACACATTTTCGCGATACGCGCTGGTCGATGCCGTTCCGGAACGGTGACCTGTATGAGGCGATGCCTTCATTGGCGACCGCCGCCAGACTCGGTTTCTCGCGATGGTGCCTGAGACCCTTTTTTATTCCTGATAGATCTGTACCACGTTGCCGCAAGTATCCTTGAACATCGCGAGCGTTGTGTCGCCCAAGGCGGTCGGCGGCATGGTAAATTCGACGCCAGCAGCAGTCAGGCGTTCGTGTTCCTTGTGAACATCTTCTGACTCGAATGACGCGGCGGGGATTCCTTGCTCAAATACTGCTTTCTGAAAGTCCGCAGCCGTCGGGTTGATGTTCGGCTCCAGTAGCAACTGCGTGCCGTCTGGTGCATCGGCGGAAACAACGGTAAGCCAACGGGCCTCGCCCATAGGCAAATCCATTTTTGTCCGGAACCCCAGGACCTCGGTGTAGAAAGCCTGGGCTTTGGCCTGGTCATCAACGAAGATGCTGGTGAGGCCGATTTTCAATGCCATGAACCAGTCCTTTTTATTTCTGATACGAACGGATTTGATCCGGTGGCTACAGTTGCCGACGGCAGCCCAACGACAGGGCCGACCATGGAGCCATTGCCAGTTGATCAGTGTCCCGCGGATCGATGATCACGGAATGTCCGCGCAAAGGATCATCTGATGCATCGGCATGATTCGCCATCGCCTGCAACAGCTCCGCCAGAAAGCGAAACGCTGCCGGAGTCCCTTCCAGCTCAAGATACAGGCGCTGAGTCACCTGTTCGTCCTGATTCAGGCGAACAGGACGTTGACGGGCATGGATTTGTAATGAGCCAGATGCAAGTTGTGACAGGTTTTGGCTTGTCGACATGCGTCAGTCCGTTCAATGGTCTCGGCGACGGCCAACCGGCTGGCTTCCCGAGGTCTTCCGGTCGTTGCCCGCGATGAGGATTGATCCAGGCAAATACGGGCCTATTTTCTCGCAATAGCTACGGGTGTGCAAGGAACACGGGCCGCAATGTGCACCACGCGCCTGCAAGTGGAATTGCCTGGCGGTTTTGCAACCAAATCGTATTTGATTATATTGCAGCCTCTTATCTTTCAGGCCTCAAAGTGCTTTTTGATGAGGCCGGCGGCACTCTTTTCAGGGAGAAGCTATGAACAGGGCGACAAGTTTCCTTGCAGGTGTGGTTTGTCTGGTGGCATGTCTGGCCACCCATTCGGTGCTGGCCCAGCCCACCATGTCGGTGACTCGCATCGCGTCAGGATTGTCACGTCCTGTGTTCGCGACGACGGCTCCCGGTGATGCCACACGGCTGTTTATCGTCGAACAGCACACCGGGATCATCAAGATATTGAATTTGACAACCGGGCAGATCAACACAACGCCCTTTCTCACGATCGAAGGACTCGCCACCGGCAACGAACAAGGATTGTTGGGACTGGCATTTCACCCGATGTACCAAAACAACGGAAGGTTCTACGTAAATTGCAACACGTCGGCCGACGACGGTGACACGCATATTCGCGAATACACGCGGTCGACTGCTGATCTGGCCAACCCAAAATCGGCGCGCGAACTGATGACAATCAACCAGCCATTTCCCAACCACAACGGCGGATGGATGGGTTTCGGTCCGACCGATCAGCTGCTGTACATCGCGACCGGTGATGGAGGCAGCGGTGGTGATCCACAGAACAACGCTCAGACCATTACGAACAATTTGTTGGGCAAGATCCTGCGAATTGACCCCCTGGAAACGAAGACATCTCCGTACAGCATTCCCGCCACCAATCCTTTTGTGGGCGTTACCGGTGACGACGAGATCTGGGCCTATGGATTGCGAAATCCCTGGCGTTGCTGTTTTGACTGGACAACCAGCGACTTGTATATCGCGGATGTCGGCGAGGGTACGCGTGAAGAAATCAATGTGCAACCTTCCAGCAACATCGGCGGGACAAACTACGGCTGGCGAGTACGTGAAGGGACTCTGGGTTCTCCATTGGCCGGTGCCATCGATCCGGTTTACGACTACGAGCACGGATTCGGCGCCCTGGAAGGCTATTCAGTAACCGGCGGCTGCGTTTATCGTGGCCCGATTGCTGCCTTGCGAGGACATTACTTCTTTTCTGACTACGTGACTGACGGTATCTGGTCATTCCGCTGGGACGGCAGCGCGCCCTCCTCGCACAACGGCACCAACTACTCCAACTTTATTGACTGGACCGATAAGATCACGGCCAACATCGGGTCGGTCGCAAATGTCTCATCTTTCGCCGAGGATGCCCTTGGTAACGTGTATATCCTCGATCTGGGCGGAGAGATTTTCCGCATCGACGGGGCAGTGATACCGCTAACACCGATGGCCAGAAAAATCGGCGATGGAGTTTTCACGGGCGGACAGCTCGCCGATCTCTTCGAAAGCGACGACAGCTACTTGCTGGTAGATCCCGAGCCAACACAAAACCCCATCAAGCAACAAATCGACATTATTGTTCAGGCGATTGGTAACACGGCCACTCCGGGCGAACTGAGCTTTCGACTTGAATGCAAGAAAATTGGCGGGCCGGTCGGTGACGTAATCCAATCGATCGAGTTGTTCAACTACGTGACCAACGAATTTGAGTTCATTGATATTCGTCCTTCCGAAAACATCGACACACCGGTAGAGATCACGATTGCAGACAACGTGACACGATTCGTTAATCCGGCGACCCGCGAAATTACTGCCTACCTGAAATGGAGAAGCCAGTCGTTTTCAGGCGATCCTTTCACCTGGTCGATTGAAGTTGATGAAGCGGTTTGGCCGGTCGCCGACTAGCACTCGAACTGCACCCCGATTCAAACGAAACAACGGCTCGTCACCCATTGGATGTGACGAGCCGTTTTCTTTGCGAGGCTCTGCGCGACAAGCGACAGTTTTGACTAACGCGGGTACAGTCGCACCCAAAAGTCCTGTTGCTGTCCGGTCCGCTTGTTCCAGATCATCAAATTTACAAAACCGTCCGGGCGAGCGTAATTGTCCAATGCCTGGCCCAGAGGATAGAACCAACCCTGATACCAGCCGACCGGGTATCCCATCACGTCCATGATGTAGTCACCGGATTCGAGGCCCAGCGATGATGCAGGCGTATTCCAATTGACCATTTGGACACGAACCCCCTGCGGCGCTGCTTCTTCCTGAACCCCCAGATACCATCGAGTGGCAGGAATAATCATCATTTGCGGTTGCTGTTGCTGCATCATGCGGAACCCGCCCTGCCCCTGGCCAACCTGTCCCTGACCTCCCTGACTTTGGGCAGGCATCGAACGTTGTATGCGTTGTGTTGGCGCCTGGGTATTCGGTTGGCCGATCTGACGCAGCTGGGGAGCCTGTTGCTGCGGCTGTTGCATTTGCTGAGGCTGTTGCATTTGCTGCGGTTGCTGGCCCGGCTGTTGTTGAATCTGCTGTTGTTGAAATGGCTGCCCCGGCTGTTGGGGTTGAGCGGGCTGCTGGCCGGGCACTTGCCGAACCGGAGGTTGCCCAACAGCCAATTGGGCCATCAGGACAATCGCGAGGATAGGCCCCAGGCAGATGGTGGTTGTTCTAAACATCGCAATATTCTCCTTTTGAAAGCTGTTGATCCGACCGTCTGTTCCGCCCGCATTCTAGCGCAGGTCAAACATGTATGCGAGCGATCCGCGCGCCAATTACAAAAAAACAACCCGAGTCGGCGTTCAACGCGGGAGTTGTTGATTGGCCGTGTTGAACTCGTGCGTGTTCGCACAGCCGTTAACTCGGAATGATTTGGTTATTCGACCCTCACCTGACAATCGGGCCGGGCTCGACAAAAGGCCTCGAACGCATTCGGTGGGATTTCACAGCCCCAGATATCGACATAGTTGATGTCAGGCAGAGTTGCCAACCACTCCATGGTGGAGGTTGAGATTCTCGTCCAGTGAGCCCCAAACGAGACCAGTGAAGTCAATTCGCGCAAATGGTTCACGCCAGTATCCGTGATCATTCCGTTGTTTTGCACGTCAATCCACCGCAAGGCCGTTAACCCGCCCGCAAATCGGAGTTGTTCATCATCGACACGGGTATTGCCAAGCCACAGCCCGTCCAGGGCGTCAGCGGGTAACTCGGCCAACGGTGACAAGTCACGGGCTTCATCCGGCAACACTTCCAGCAAGACCCGTCGATCATCCGGAATTTCGATGACGCCACAGGCTTCGCCCAAAATCTCCCACCCCGGGTTCTCGATATCGGGAAACAACTCGCCCTCAAGGCTATAGCGGCCATGGAATGACCAGGGGCGACCGTCATCCAAAGTCGTATGCAAGAATCCGATTTGGCGTGTGGCTGGGAAGTGAATCTGCTTCATGATTTCGCGGTGGCAAGGCAAACAGCAGGCAAATTCGTCTCATCGTTATTTAGCCGTCCATTATGTACCCACCGTTGTGTTACGCAAAAGCCATAGCCATTGCGCTGCCCGGCTATTCGTGGTAAATTCCCCTCAATAATCGTATTTCCCGATCTCGATCAGTAATGGTCCAGCCTTCCACCTTAACCAACGAAGATCAAATCCGATTGGCGCTCGATTGCTGGTTCATCACCGGCGCGACGGCCAGTGGGAAATCGGATGTGTCGATTGAGCTGGCCCGACAACTCGATGGCGAGATCATTTCGCTGGATTCGATGGCCGTATACCGCGGCATGGATGTCGGGACCGCCAAGGCATCGCGTGACCAGCAGGCGGCCTTTCCTCATCACCTGATCGATATCCTGGATCCGGTCGAGACATTTAGCGTGACCCGTTATCGGGAGCTGGCCATTGCCGTAATCCAGGAAATCCAGGCCAGAGGAAAAAGCCCGATATTTGTCGGTGGCACGGCACTGTATCTGAAAGCCATGTTGCGTGGCATCTTCGAGGGACCGCCAGCCGACACAGAATTTCGGGCGTCCATCGAACAAGAGCTGGAGTCGGTTGGAATCGAGCATTTGCACCAGCGACTGGAGCAAGTTGATCCTGTCTCGGCCACCAAATTGCATCCCCATGACAAACGAAGAATCATCCGGGCTTTGGAAGTTTACCGAACCACCGGCCATCCAATCAGTCATTTACAGAACGAGTTCGAGACGGCCCACTCGCCTGAGGATTGCAAAGTTTTTACACTTCGGCACCCGCGTAACGTGCTTCATCAACGAATCCAGCAACGCGTAAACTGGATGTTCGACCATGATCTGGTCGGAGAAGTCCGTGCCTTGCTCGAGCGGTGGGGCGAGTTGGGACCAACGGCCAGCCAGGCCGTCGGATACCGTGAAGTCATCGAATTTTTGCGCGGCGAACGTGATTTGGATGAAACCCGGCAACTGGTGCTTTACCGCACTCGACAATTCGCTCGATATCAGTAGACCTGGTTCCGCGGCCTGCCGGAATGCCGAATGATCGACCTGCCAGGCGACCTGGAAGGCCCGACATTGATCGAACACATAGTGCAGCAAATTCTTTCATTCCAGACTGAAAAATGAGCCAGGTACAAGACAAGATGGAATCGACATTAGGTACAGCATTGCGTAACCAGACGTGCGGGCACTTGCGAGCCGACCATGCCGGTCAAAACGTCTCACTGTGCGGTTGGGTGCATGCCGTTCGCGACTTTGGCGGAGCAAAGTTTATTGTTCTTCGCGACCGTTACGGAATCACGCAGGTTACCGTCGGCCCGCAATCGCCAAACGTTGCCCGCGAGGTGGCGGAGCAGGCGCGCGATGAATGGGTATTGCGAGTGACTGGCGAAGTCGTCAAGCGTCCCGAGGGCCAGACGAATCCCGACATGTCGACGGGCGAGATCGAAGTCATTGCGGAGTCGGTCGAGATCCTTAACCCCAGCGAGATACCGCCGTTTACACCCTCCCAGGTGGAAGAGTTGCCCAATGAAGATATGCGTCTGACGTATCGTTACATTGACCTGCGTCGTAACGAAATGCAGGACGCCTTGATGCTCCGTCATCGCATCATCAAGACGATGCGTGACTATTTTGACGATCACGACTTTATCGAAGTCGAAACGCCCATCCTTGGTCGCAGTACACCTGAAGGAGCCCGCGATTACCTGGTGCCCAGCCGAGTACATCCCGGCATGCTTTACGCGTTGCCCCAGTCACCACAAATCTACAAGCAGATCATGATGATCGCCGGATACGATCGCTATATTCAGGTGGCCCGCTGTTTCCGCGACGAAGACTTGCGCGCCGACCGCCAGCCCG
>JBPCVB010000338.1:0-4691 GCA_051010855.1 Pirellulaceae bacterium
ATTCAAACCATTGGTAATGCTTAAATCCGGATTCGCGGGCCACCTCAACTGGGATGAACTGACCGAAGACCTGATCAGTGAGCAATTGCAAATAAACCAGATCACCGGCGAAACTGCGCTGGTTTCCGGCCCCGAAACCAACTCGGCGACTGGCCATACAACACGAAACATTCGTTCCGTTCCCAAACTTCGCCGCGTCAACGGCGATGACGACGAAAACACGGAAGATGCGACTGATGGTGACGGGGAAGATAGCGAATCCAGCAAGTCCCGTGGGCGACTCGATGATTTCACACATGTACTCGCGGCGCACGTCGAGGGCAAACCTGATCAGAGCAAGGTCAATGTCGTGGTGATTGCCGACGTCGACTTCGTTTCCGATCTGTTCTACCTGCAACGTGACAATGTCGAGACACCGCTGGATAACTACACGTTTTTTGTCAACGCGATCGAAGTCCTTGCCGGGGACGAGTCGCTGGTCCGCTTGCGAAATCGACGGCCCGTCCCGCGAACGTTGACGACGATCGAACGCATGACAGAGCCATTCAAGTTGCAGGCGGTCGACGAACAGGAGAATGCCGAAGCACTCTTCAACGAAAAAATGCAGGAAGCCGAAGATCGTTCCAAGGCCCGAGACGAGGAACTGGAGGCCAATGAGGAAATGTCCGTTGCCGAACGTTCGACACGCAGCGTCTTCAGCAGGCTGAACGAGGAAACGCGTCTCATACGACAAAGCGAACGCCTGCAAACCGAATTGGATGAACGCATCGAGGCCATCCAGAGCGATCAACAACGGAAAACCCAATCCGTGGAATCCTGGGTTCGCTGGCTGGCGATTCTGTCTGCCGGATTGCCCGCATTGTTCCTCGGCAGCATCGTGTTGCTGATCCGAACTTCCCGTGAACAACGACAAATTGACCCACAACGCCGAGTGTGAGCCCATGAATGAAACCAGCAAAACAGTAGCCTTCGTTGTCTCTGCAGCGCTGCTGGCCGTCGCAGCAGGCTCTGCACATTACATGACCCAGCCACGTCAGGTCGCAGGTTTCGAGAAAGTGGGCGACGAGTTCTTCCCCGACTTTCTGGATGCGATGGACGCCAAATCGCTGGCAGTGACCGTCTTCGACGAAGAAACCGAAGAGGAACGGCAGTTCTCGGTAGCTTTCTCCGACGGACTGTGGCGTATTCCTTCTCACCACGATTATCCCGCCGAAGCCGCCGAACGGCTGGCCCGCACTGCAACGTCCATTATGGGACTGCAGCGACAAGCCTGTGTCGCGCGCCGCGAAGGCCAGCACGCCGAATATGGCGTCGTCGATCCATCCGATGACACTGCCGAAGTGGACACGGCAGGCCAGCGAATTACCTTGCGTGATGAACAGGGCGAAGTCCTCGCCGACTACATCATTGGCAAACCGGCCGGCAACGTTGATGACGACGAGAACGAGTGGGGTCGCATTATCGATCGCAACGCGGATTACTACTTCATCCGCCGTCCTGACGAAAAGGAGACCTTCGTCGCCGCGGTTCAAATTGACCTGTCCGCACGTTTCCAGGACTGGATCGAGCCCGACTTGTTGAAGGTCGATCCTGACGAGATCAATCGGCTCGAAATCGATGACTACGAACTGATTCCGCAGGGCAGGGCGGTGGCCAAGAGTGTAAAGGAGCGGTTGCAACTGACACGCGACGACTTTGCCGGCTGGCAACTGGAGGATTTGCGCCCCGAGGCAGAAGAAGTGAACAACCAGCAAGTCGCACAGATTATTGATCTGCTCGATTCGATGACGATTGCCGGAGTCCGGCCCAAACTGACGCTGGATGGTGAACCGCTCGTCAATTCTGACTTGTCCATGAACACGGAACTGCAGCAACGCTTCCCTCAACGATTCGGAAACATGCTTGGATTGTTGCAACAGGAACTGGAGTTCTACGGTTTTACTCTGGGAGCCACCGAGGAAAACCCCGATGCGATATCCTTGTTGGGGCTGCGTGGCGAAATGCGGGCCGCCACCAACTCGGGTGTGCTCTACACGCTGTATTTTGGACGTACCGTCACGGGCGACGCAAAAGATATCGAGATCGGTGCCGCCGTTTCCACATCCGATCCGGATTCAGCCGAGTCGGGCAATGGGAACGAGGAGGAACAGGCCTCAGACGAACCCGAATTAGAAGCTCCGTCAGGCGGGGAGGAAAACGAGGAGGCACCATCGTCCAGCAAAAGTCGTTATGTGGCGATTCGCGTTGACTTTGATGACGCCGCGCTGGGTGACCAACCTGTCAAGCCGGAAGAACCACCGGCCGCTCCGGAAAAACCCGAGGGCTACGACGAGTGGAAGGTACAACAACAGGCAAAAGAAATGGCTGCCGGGGAAGAGCCGCCCGCCGAAGAAGCCGCCGACCCGGAAGCGTCCGACGAAGATGGTTCGGATGACGCGAACTCCGATAACGCGGGCTCTGATCCAGACAACGAAGCAGATCCGGATGACGGTGAACCATCCGAACAGGACCCGGAGCAAGACCCGGCCGACGAGTCCTCTGGTGACGACGCACCGTCTCCGCCGGTTGACATTGCTGCGGCCAACGACGAGAGGTACCTGGAGTATGAGGCGGCCCTTCAGACACACCAACTGGCCGAAATGCAATACACGACGGATGTTGAAACGTGGGACGCTGCGGTGAACGTCTATGACCAGCGAAAGCAATATGGTGAAGAAATGGTCAAGGAACTGAACGAGCGTTTTGCCGAATGGTATTACGTGGTGCCGGCCGAAAGTCTTTCCACGCTGAAAATGTCACGTGGCGACCTCGTCACGATTCGCGAAACGCCTCCACCGCCAATGGAACCGCCCGGAATGGAACCGCGTGGAATGGCTCCTGAACCAGAACTTCCCGACGCACCGAGCATCGATTTCCCGCAATCGCCAACCGATATCCCATCGGATGACGAGTCAGGTGATGGGGAATCAGGAAACGACGACAAGCCGGACGACGGCTAGAGTGCAACGAAACCGGTCGTGTTACCAGCCGCCATTGGTGCTTTCGGCCAGCGTGATCGTCATAAACGACACGCTGGTTGTGAATCAGTGCAGTATTCCGTGTTGCACGGTCGCTCGCCCCTTGTTGATTTCGGGCAACAAGTGACATTTTCGCCATGTTTTGAGCCGTCATAACCCGTCCTTTCAATGGCCTGCGACCCGTTGGCTGCCCCCATCCCCGCGATTGACTCGAAAAGGCAACAGGGTAGCAATTAGGCCTCCGAACTCTGACGCCTGACAAGGTGATGCGCGTTTCGTTTCATCAACTGGCCACGCGGTTACAGTTTTTTGAAATCCATCTTTTTTTGCGCAGATGACACACGACCAAACCTACGGTTGTGGCGACGCCGGTCTAATCCGGCCAGCCAAACATCACGTTGTAAGCGGTTCGCAAGAGACCCCGGGGAAGTGCCCCCAGGCGAACCGACTACGCTTCACGGAACACGGGAGAAACACTGTGAACTGTACTGAACTCGCCGAAAAGATTCACAAACTTAACCCCCAGGCCTCGCCACAAAATGTCGCTCGCCAATGCCTGATGCTGCTAAATGCAGTCGAAGATCCAGCCGATCTATCCAAAGCAGAGACATTTGCTGACGTTACCGCCGACACACGCCTGCATTTTCAGGCCGCCAGCGATCAACATGCCGCCATGACCCAGGAGCTGGAAGAACTGGCTTGCAGCGATCCGCGAGAATTCTCGCCCGAACAAATCTGGATTTTGGTGCGGGCGATCAAGGTGCAGAGCCAGGTGCTGCGACTGTACGCCGGCAGCTCATCCTCGATTATTTCTTGATGACCTGAATCGCCCGTCAAGCGATCAACACGTCAATTCATTCAAGGCGCGAGTAACCACTCGGGCCTTTTTTGTTAAGTCACGGAGTGCCCAGCACCCAGATGGCGACGTTGACATAGATCAGGATGCCCAAGATGTCGATGATTCCTGCCACAAACGGGTTGCTCATCAACGCCGGATCCCAGCCCAACCGTTCGAACACCAACGGCAAGATCGAGCCGGTCAGGGTACCCGTGACGACAACCAGCAACAACGTTACGGGCACAATCATCGGCGCCCAGCTGCTGAGGCCCGCGTCATGCGGTATGAAAAACAGCGAAACAACATAGCCGAGAAACGCCAGTCCGGCTCCCAGAACCAGACCCATCATCAGTTCGCGCACCACAATGTGCATCCAGTCAGATAATGCAATATGCCCTCGCGACAATGCTGTGATGATTAACGTCGCTGACTGGCTTCCCGAATTCCCGCCGCAACTTATGACGACCGGGATGAACGGAACAAGCCAAACCCACGTCTCGAGCGTATTTTCATACTTCGAGAGCGCTGCGGCCGCCAGCAACGCAAAAAAGAACAGAATTCCCAGCCAGATGCCGCGTTTCCAGCTGAGTGTGAGAATCCGCGTTCGCAAATAGGTTTCGTCCAGCGGCTCAACTGCCGCACTGCGGTGCGCATCTTCCGTCGCTTCTTCACGCACCACGTCAATCACATCGTCGTGCGTGATGATGCCCAGCATGCGTTGTTGCTGATCCACGACGGGTATGGCCAGCAAATCCATCCGGGCCACCTTGTTGGCGACATCCTCCTGATCCTCCAGCGGACTGGCCGTCGTCACATTTCGTTCCATCAACTCTGAC
>JBPCVB010000339.1:0-4813 GCA_051010855.1 Pirellulaceae bacterium
GTGTAGGCCCTCACCCGATTGGTCTTTTTCCAAAAGCCCATCCACCTCTCCACGAGGGAGAGGGCAGCGCACCGAACCGAACGTGTTTTATTTGGGCCCACAAAATGACAAGCCCGGTGTTTTATCGAATCGCTGCGGACATCGTGCTCGCAGTGCATTGGTCTTTTGTCCTGTTTGTTGTTGTCGGATTGCTGCTGATTTTGGTGGGCGGCCTGCGTGGCTGGGCGTGGGTCAGGAATCCCTGGTTTCGCGTACTGCATTTGCTGGCGATCGGGATTGTCGTGCTGCAGGCGTGGATCGGCATGGTCTGCCCGTTAACCGATCTGGAAATGATGTTGCGGCAGCGTGCAGGTGATGCCATTTACGGCGGCAGCTTCATCGCCCACTGGCTGAAAGAGATGCTGTATTTTGAATTCCCGCCATGGGTGTTTGCACTTTGTTATACGGCATTTGGTTTGGTGGTCCTCGGCAGCTGGATACTGGTTCGGCCCCGGTCGTTTCGGAAGGAAACTCGGGTTAATGATACCGACGACCCGGCTGTTAATCCGTCATGACGGATATCAGGTCGAGTTAGCGACGATCGCTCCGGTAGCCGTGCCCGACGCCAAACTGTTGCCCAGCACAGTAACTGTCACGGATTCGAATCCCTCCGTCAGGCCGTCAGCAAGGGCAAACACTGTCCAGGTGATCGAAGTCATACCGGTACCTCCTGGCAACACAATTGAACCCTGCAAGGGTCCGGTGGGCGGACCGGTCAGGAATCCGGCCAGATTGTTGCTGTAAGCGTAGTCACCATTGGGATTCGCGGGCGTCATCAACGTTGCCGTGCCGGTTACCTGGAAGTTCACAGTAGCACCGGCCGGTCCGGTAAAGGTGTATTGAAACTGGCCCGTTTCTTCGACTGCAGGCAGGAATGACGGAGGCACAACGCCAATCGAAACCGAGAACCCGGACGGATCGATGATGGTTCCGGTCGCAGTATTGGAAGGAGCCACTGAACCAATGGTGGTCACCGTTACTGTTTCCGTTGATTCCACAACCGTATCGCTAAGTGTGTACACAGTGAATGTGGCCATCCCCGAACCGTCCAGCATGATGGTTCCGGCCTGGCCATTGAAACTCGTCGCACCGGAATAGGCATAGTCACCCGTCGGATTGGATGGTGTCATGACCGTGGCCGTTCCGGTAACCGCGAAATATGCCAGTTGATTGGCCAGCGCTGCGCCGCCATTGAACGTGTACCGCAGAACGCCGCCCGTGGCCGTGACGCCCTCGGTGACCTGAGCAGGTGCAACCGAGATGGCGACGTTTTGCGTCGGCGGATCCATGATCGTTAACGTGGCCGTCGGAAGTGCCCCAACAGTCACGGTCACTGTTTCATTGCCTTCGGTGGCCCCATCGAGAATGCTGAAGATCCTCAACGTGGCAGCACCGGTGCTGTCCAACTGAATCGTTCCCATGCCGGTGGCCGGATTGAACGTGGTCGCCGTTGCAGTGCCGGTTGAATCAATGCCCATGTAAGCGTAGTCTCCGCCACCACCAGGCATCATCAGACTCGCTGAGCCACCCATCGTGAAGTTAACCGTTGTGTTGGGCAAGCCCGCGAAACCAAATGCGCTATTGTTCCCTTCGATGATGTTGGCCGCCGCGCCCATCGGAGGAATCACTACTCCACTGGCCGGAACCGGGTTTATCTGCAGCAAATAATCTTCAACTTCACCATTGGCTGCCTGTCCGGTTGGTGATAACCCGCCAGCCGTACTTACGCGAAAACGAGCGTAAGTGAACAAGGGCGTCGTGCTCACTGGAGGTGTAAATGTCAGCGCCGTGTCTCCTGCCGCCAGCACCGTACCCATGAAAATCTGTTCGTTCGAGTCCGTGAAGTCACCGTCTCCATTGAAGTCGACCCACGCGTCCAGCATACCCGGTCCATTGGAATTGACCGTAATGTTGGTTGGCACGCCACCCATCAAGGCGATCGTTCCAAAGTCAGCGCCTCCACTGGTCATGGTCACACCGTCTTCGTCGTCGACCAAAACGTTGGCATCATCGCCCATGGCATTGGCCTGGGGGACTCCATCCAGTTCTGAATCGACCGCCGGACCCAGTTGCAACGCGGGAAGGGTCGCGGGATTGGTGACATGGCTGGGACCGCCGCTGGCCGCCAGCGTGCCATATGAATCCGGTGCATCACCAAAATCGAGAGTGCCGATGTTGACCTGGTAATCTTCCACTTCACCATCAGCGGCCGCGCCGTTAGGACCCAGAGCCCCGGCCGTACTCACTCGAAAACGGGCAATCGTCAGCCCTTGTGTGGCCGTGACCGGTACCGTGAAGCTCAGATTGTTGTTGCCCGCGACCAGTGGCTGGCTGCCCCCAAACAGTTGTTCACCAGGACCAAACACCCCGCCAGCGGAGTAATCGACAAAGGCATCCAGCATGGAGGCCGCGGAGACGTTGACCACAATGTTCACGGTCTGACCCGGCGCCCACGTGGGCGGCCCACTGGTAGCGGCGCCCACAAACACGATTCCATCATCGTCATTCACACCGATGATATCGTCGCCGGTAGCAGTGGAATTTGGCTGGCCGTCACTTTCGGCATCGACGTTTGCTCCCAGTCGCAATCCACTGCCAAGTGTGTGCGAGGGGCCACCATTGGCGGCCAGCGTTTGATAATCGCCAGTTCCGACACCCGCACTGATATCAGGTGCATCGCCAAAATCCATGGTAGCCGGCGCGCCGGTGGCAGTGTTGGATGGACCAATCGTCGCCGGCCCGTAAACGACGTAGGCGGCGCCTTCAGTAGTTGCATCAGCATCCGGATTGGCGAGGATCGCGCCTACGATCAAATCCGCCCTTCCATCCATATTGATATCACCCACCGAACTGACAGTGTTACCGACCTGGCTGGCCATTTGAAAACCGTCGATCTGGAATTGATTGGTGCCCGTAACCCCAGCGCCATCGAGCCGAATGATCTGGTTGTTTGCAGTGCCGGCCGCATTGTCAGCTGCGACCAGGCTTTCACCAAAAACCACGAACGCCGCGCCTTGGGGGCCGCCAGCGGTCGTGTTATAGAATTGCGATCCAATAATCAGGTCCGGGGTCCCGTCACCACTCACGTCACCAGCATCGGCAACGGAAATTCCCGTTTCGACGGCACCTGGACCACCGGCAAAAGTCGCAAAAATGTAATGGGTAGACGCCGACCGATTAGCAAACGCGTCAATGCTGCCGTCGCTGGTCCCATCAGCTGCGTCAATGTTTGCCAGTTGATTGCCAAACAGCAGAAACGCAATGCCCCCGGTATTGAGCGCACCCTCGAGCACAGCATCGAATGGAGCACCAACCGCAATCTCGCTGGTCCCATCGCCATTGATATCGGCGACCGCAGCAACGGAATAGCCAAACTGAGCGGTAGGGGCACCGACAAAATCGCTGATCGCATAGTTGGAATTGGGGACGGCACCCGAAGTTCCGAGGAAATTTCCTGCGGGACCGACGGACAGCGAAATGATTCCGTTGGCGGCGACGGTGCCTCCTGCCGTATCAAGACCAGAGAGGTTGCTGCCAAAAATCACATAGGCCGCTCCCTCAACGGTGGCATCCGCGTCTGGATTATCGTTGAATGCGCCGATGATCAGGTCCTGACCTCCGGCCCCATCCAGATTGCCGACGGCCGTGGAAAAACCGAACTGCGAACCGGCGTTAATTCCGTCCAGTCGATAGGCGTTGACGTTGGCGCCCGTAATTAAATTCGCATTAGACAGCGTGATCGCGCCGTCTGTTGTGCCATCGGCTGCATCCAGCGCCGCCAGTCGCTCGCCCAGCACGACCCAGGCAGTGCCTTTTTGCATACCGGCAGCTGGACCGGCAACGTCAACATCCGGTGCCCCCAGTAACAAATCGGGTGTGCCATCCCCGCTGATGTCGCCACCGCTTACAGACATTCCCACACCCGCGGGCGCTGCAAATCCAAATGAGCCGGCAGCCGGGGCTCCGCCAAGCGCCGCGATGGCACCATTAATGATGTAACCGGTGGTGCCATCCAGGGTTCCAACGTTCAGTGTTGGCGGCAGCGGATTCTGCAATGTTGCGACGGTGGATGTCGGGCCACGACCAAAAATTACATAAGCCGCGCCCTCAACGCTCCCATTGTCACCGGCATCAGCACCTGGATCGCCAATCACGAAGTCATTCAATCCATCTCCGTTCACGTCGCCCGCGGCGGATACTGCGACGCCAAAAAACTCCGAGCCTGCCGTAGTGGTCAGGCCGGTCAAAGTAAATCCATTGGCACCGTTCAGGTCAGTGACGTTTAGCTGGGAAGAGAATCCCCCTGCGTTACCATAGATCACGTATGCTGAATTCGAACCGGGCGATCCGACTAGCAAGTCCGAAATATTGTCACCATTGATATCGCCCAGGTTGGCCGTTCCGATCCCCCCTCCTGTAAGCCCGCCGTTGCCGAGATTTTCAGGTCCGCTGATCAAAAAGCCATCAGCTCCCCCGCCCGCCGGTAACTGCGACAGTGGAAAAGGACTATGCGCCAACAAACGCCGTTGTTCGAGTCCCTCAAACGACAGTGTGTCCAGCTTGGCGGTTCGTGGTTGCGCGGTGTCGCTTCGTTTGCGTTTGACCTTGTTGCGGTACTTGTTGAATGGGGACATCGGTCATCTCAGGAATGCAAGGTTATTTGTTTGGGGTGTCGGCGAGAATGCGCGCCGCCAGCGCAATTGAGTTTTGTAGCAGCCGCCCGCGATTGGAGATGGTTGCTGTTGCCAACGAGACCGGTGGAGGACGGTCGCAC
>JBPCVB010000340.1:0-3218 GCA_051010855.1 Pirellulaceae bacterium
TTCCAGACGTTTGCCTTTGGTGCCGCCGAACTGGAGACGATGCAATCCTCTTCAGTTTCACGTAGCTTGCCTTGACGGTCTCAGCTTTCGTCCCTATCACGAGACAGCGTTGAACACGTCTCTAATCAGACTCTTCGTCGGCGTTTTCGTCTTTTCGCGGACAGACGATGTCATTGCCGTTGACGACGCGGATCGTCATTTGTGTGGCCTGGCCCTGCTCGTCACTGTCAAATTCAATCCGGTAAAGGCCTGTTTTGACAACGAACTCGGAATCGGACACCGGGATCAGCTTCTCCTGTGGTTGCCCGAGGAATTCGACCGCCAACGCACCGTCTTCCAACTGCACTTCAACGTCGTTACCAGCACTGGTATAGGTACCTGCATATTTTTGCAGGGTTTCGACCGGAACAGTCACCGCGGTGACCAGACTTTCCACGTCAACACCCAACTCGGTCAACGCCTGACGGGCATCTTCCGCAGCCGGATTGATTTCAAGGGCACGCGTGTAACATTCAATAGCCTCGTCGTTTTTTTCACGGTCCTTCCACGCCTTGCCAATCATGGAGTAAAGCATTGCGCGAGGCGGAAAATTCCCGGGATCGTGCTCAAGAACCGCGCGGGCGTCTTCCAGGCGGCCGTCAAACATCAGTTTTGTCGCCAGGAATATGAATGCGGACGCCGGAGTCGGGCGCTCCATACCAAATTTTGCAGCTGCCCGTTCATAGTGCCTGTGAATCGCGGCCGTTCCGCCAGAGTCGTACAGCGGCACCGGATCACGCAGTCCCCAATCGGCAAACACAAAGTCCAGTCCCTGTCGTGTGCTGCGATAAGGTACCGTGCCGTGCGTTTCCTCTTCCATGATCCGCTGGTCCCACTCGAAATGAGCGGGACATTTTTCCCGCAGCACTCCGGCCAGCTTCAGTACACCGCCAGTTAATTGACCGCCTTCATTGCCAGTGGTCATGTACAGGGCGCACGCCAATTCCGGTCTTTCGTGAAGGAAGGCCTCCGCCTGCCCAACGAGCTTCTGGTCGTCCCATTGCAGAGACGGGCTAATGGCAATGTAGGCGTTAAACAGTTCAGGCTCATGCACCAGCGTGTGAATCGCAAACAGCCCACCAAACGAATGTCCCACCAGAATGCGATAAGGTTCGGTGCGGTAGTTCTCGTCGATGAAAGGCACCAGTTCGTCACGCAGGAACTTAATGAAGTTGTCTGCGCCGCCGGCACCGGGAAACGCGGGGTCCTCTTCGTCTTTGGCGGGAGTCAGATCGCGCGTGCGATCGGTATTGGTGATGGCCACGACCAACATCTGTGGCATCACATCGTTGCCAGCCATATATTCGACCAGTCCGGTTGTGTGATGAAAGTGCGAATCGCCGTCCAGCACAAACAAGACCGGAAATCGGTTTTCCGGATTGTCGTAGCCCTCAGGTTTGGAAATGATCAGTCGCCGGGTCTCGCCAAGTACTTCTGATTCAATTTCACGCCAGGTGCCGATCGTCACCGGATCGCCTTCACTCTGAGCTTCGAGCGCTCGCGGGATCAACGTCCACATTGCGCAAAAAACAATTATCGACGCCCTCAGAATCTCGAATCGTGCATTCATCATTCTTCCTTCATTGGGCAAGCCATGTGGCACTGGCGTGTGAATTCCGGGACGGATTACGATGTTGCAAGATTTTACCATGCGTTGCGGTCGTGCGTGATCTCGCCTGATCGCGGCGGCTGTCATGCCGGATGATTCTGAATTCTCACCATGGAAGGTTTCAGACACCACATGAATGGCAGAAAATTGCCGGCGCAAAGCCGTAATAACCCTCAAACACGATGTCCAGGAAACGGCCAGGCTGCGCGTTCGTTTTCGTTGACAGGTGCAGTTAAGATCAATGCAGCGGCCCGCACCCGCCGATTACCGTCAACCGGGAAAAAACAGATCAGATGCTCCGTCGGTCTCAACCTCACGAATGCCCAGGTCAGCCATGCAATACAAACACGTCTCGCAAAAAATGCTGCTGGTGATACTGCCGCTGGCCTTCACTGTGGCCGGATGCCAGCGCACTGCGGTCGAGCTTCCCCCCAAAGCGCCACGGCCGGTGACAACCATTGTGCTGCACCGCACTACACCGGCAGTTGAGTTTGAGGTTTCCGGTTCGGTGCAATCCTGGAAAACGGAGCAAATCGCTTTTGAGGTGCCGGGGCGTTTGCTAGGGGTTAACGAGCCCGGAGAGAACATCATTGGAGAGGTCTTTGATTCCACGGACGAGTCGACTGATGAGCGAACACCGCTGGCATACGTCGACCCGACGCGGTACAAGGTCGCTGTGGCATCGGCGAAGGCTGCGGTGGACGTTGCCACGCTGGAAATGAAGGTAGTGGAAATCCGTATCAGCGACTCGATACCGACCGAAATCGATTCGGCCGAAGCGGATGTCGCGTTGGCACAGGTGGCTTACGATCGGGTCAATGCACTGAAGCAGCAGGACGCCATTTCGCAGGCCGAGTACGATGATGCTGCCAATCGGTTGCAAACCCGGCAAGCCCGGTTGGCCAATCTAAAAGCCAGTCTGACACAGGCCGAAGCGGAACGTACCGCAGCCGAGGCCCGCATCAGGAGCGCCGAACAAGCACTGCGTGATGCCGAACGCGATCTGGAAAACACAACACTGTACGCTTCCTACTCCGGACAGATTTCCGAAGTGCACGTCGTCCCTGGCAGCATCGTGGCCGCCGGTTCGCCTGTTCTCACGCTGCACATGATGAACCCGATCAAGATCGAGGTCGAAGTCTCGGCGGATCAGTCGCGCGCCATCATGAGTCGCCGGCAGATGCAAATGCCCATTGAATTTACACTTCCCAATGGCGATCCCCAGACGCAATCAGCGATGATTTATCTGGTCGATCCCAGTGCCGATCCGTCCACTCGCACTTTTTCCGTAACGTTGCTGGCATTTAACAAACAGTATCGCCCCGAACTTCCCGAGCATTTGCGCGATACACCAGTGGCCAGAACAACCGATGTCTGGCCCTTGAATGTCAGCGAGGTTGTTGGCGCCGAGCCCGGTGTTTTTGTGGTGGAAGAGGAAGCAATCGAAACCAGTGGGGAAGAATCCTGGGTCTGGCTGGTCGATAACATTCAGTTTGGTCATGAGCTGCCCGAAAACGTCACGGTCAGCAAACAGCTGATTCACCTGACTGACAGGCAGTTCCCGTTTCTG
>JBPCVB010000341.1:0-3847 GCA_051010855.1 Pirellulaceae bacterium
GGTAATTGTTGGCCCGCCTTGTGGGCGGACAGAGGGACAGGTTGCAACGGTCGTGCCAAAACGGGTGGCAAAATGCCAACCGGCCAAAGCCCCATAAAAACGACTCGAAATTGGCTGCCATCGAGAATCAGCCAGTGGAACACACCCAACATCAGACGTCGTTTTGATCACAAGCGTCGTCAGGATGATATTGGCGTGGCCGAGGCAGGACGGGACCATTGTCCCGTCATTTCGGTGTCGTGACGGGACAATGGTCCCGTCCTGCGCTTACTTGACTGAGCCACCCGCTTTCGCCCGCTACGCAGCAGCCCGGCGTTTTCCCAGCCGTTCGCGTACGGCGCCTGTGTTGACCTGCATGGCCAATACCTCGTCGGCCAGCGCACGATAGTCCTCAGCGCCGTGGGAGGAGGGCGCATATTCCAAAATGGACTGCCCAAAACTTGGGGCTTCGGCCAACCGCACGTTCTTTCGAATCCGCGTTTCGAAGATGTTTGCGCCGGCCCAGATCGTGCGTTGCATCCGCTCGCGATGAAAGAAGGCTTCCACATCACCCATCACTTCGTTGGCCAGCCGGGTTGAGGTTTCCGCCATGCAGTACAGAACGCCGGACAGCTTGAGGCCGCGGTTGAGTCGTTTGGCAACGATGTCCATCGTGCCCAGCAGTTTGCTGAGTCCGTGCAGGGCCAGGAAATGCGGCTGCAGGGGCAGGAACACTTCGCTGGAACAGGTCAATGCGTTGGTGGTCAGGATTCCCAGCGATGGCGGGCAATCGAGAATGACGTAATCAAACTGGGCCGCGTCACTGGTCAGGCGATCTCGCAGGATCATCTCCCGACCGACTTCGCCGGCCAGTTCCATTTCGGCAGCCGCCAGATCCAGATGAGATGGCGTTACCCACAAGTTGTCGCAAGCTCGCATGCGGACTTCGGCGATTGGCATTTGTTCGGTTAGCACCTGGTAAATCGAGGCTTCGCCGTCCATGACGGACAGGCCCAGATGCAAGGAGGCGTGGGCCTGGGGGTCCAGATCGATTAGCCAGACACGCTTGCCGGCCGTCGCCAGGGCAGCACTGAGATTAACCGCGGACGTCGTTTTACCCACTCCGCCCTTCTGGTTGATGATGGCGATTGTGCGTGCGGCTGTTGTCATAGGAAACTCCTTTTTCCTGGTCGCGAAATCCGGTCCGGGCCCGGTGCGAGGCGGGATTATAGAGCCCTCGGGCGAGCCGCGACCATATGGATTCTGCTAGCCCGCCGAGGCTCGTTCGCGTTATGCCGAAGGCATTCAAGTTATGCCGGTATTGCCGATTTAGCCGTAATCGCGAGGTTCGCGTGGCCGGGAGGCGAGTCGTAAAAATTTCCGCCCCAATCCAGCTTTTACGGACCCTGCTGTTTATGATGGGACCTGACGGATCGCGACGATTTTGCCTGAGAACGGATGCGCGCGAAAGGCAACCCTGGCTCGAGATTACCCACGCACAATCAAACCGTCACCCTGGATACTGAATTCGCTATTCGGGCCAGTCGATATTGAATCCATGAAACCAGCGCGTCTCCATCGACTTCCTGTGCCCCTGACGATCTGCTGGCTGCTGCTGTCGGGCACCACGCTGGCCCAAAACAACCCGTTCGAGGACCCGTCCCAGGACCAGAGTCCGTTTAACACGGCCAGTCCGTTTGACGACCCGGCACCCGAAGTTGCACCAGCCCCGGCGCCCGATCCCGCGGCAGGTGCGGATACCGGCGATGAGGAAGCTGGTCTGATCGCGCCGTTGGACAACACGACGGCCGGCATTGTTAATTCCAGCCCGCAAACTCCCGAAGCCATCGTCAGGGTGATCGGGATGTTGATGAACCTCGATCGTGACGACCTGGCCCGACCGTTTGTCGACCAGGTTTCCGCAATGGAATTGAGTAACGAACAATTGTTGCAACTGTATCGGGATGCAGGACCCGACGCGATTTTTCGTATTGGTGTCCGCCCGGGCATTCAACCCGCGGGTGCGGCATTGGCGCGGAGAATCGTGGATGGTGCTGAAGCCTGGGCCAACGACGCTCAGCGAATCGGCGAACTTGTGCGACAGGTTACCAATGACGATATCTATGAACGCACACGGGCCCTGGAAGACCTCAAACTGATTGGCGACATCGGTGCGGCAGCCTTGATCGAGGCGCTGGTCGATCCGCAATTCGAAGCGAACTGGCCGCGTATACGCCAGGCAGTCAGCCGCTTTGGTGACTCGGCCGAAGGACCATTGCTGGCTGCGTGGCGTTCCAACAGTCTCAAGCTGCAAGTCGAGGCGCTGTACCTGTTACGCAATGTTCGCACTCCCGATTCGATCGAAACACTCATGGCGCCGCTATTGTCGTCGGCCAGCACGTCGCTGCAACGGCAAGTCGCCAGTGATTCACTGCAAATCATTTCCGGCCGCGTCCCCGATCAACAGGAAATCGAATCTCGGCTGCTGCGTTCCGCTCGCGAATATCTGATGGATCAGGTGGTGTTGAATCGTGACGCCAATGACCTGGTCAAGTGGTGGCGTTGGGACCCGGACTCGCGCACCATGGTGCCGTCCTGGTTGACTTCCCGAACGGTGGCCCGCATCCGCGGATTCCGCCGCGCCAAGGATCTGATCGAACTGAATCCCGGTCGCGAGGAGTACCAGCGTTTGTATTGGCTGGCTCGTATGGAGTCGGCCAAGTTGACTTCAGGCTTGCAACAACCCATGCCCGACGTTGTTGTCAACTCGTTTGCCGGAACGATGGAACCCGAGATGGCACTGGCGGTGCTGGACGATGCCCTGCGAATGGGACGCGTGCCTGCGGCGATTGCCGCCACCGAAGTGCTGGGCGTGATGGGCGAAAAGTGGTTCCTCGATTCGCAGGGCGGCACACCCAGCCCGTTGATTCGGGCGCTGGATTTTGGATCTATCCGTTTGTTGCAATCGGCGACCCGGGCCATTCACCAGATCGATCCCGATCGGGCCTTTGCCGGCAGCAGTAAATACCTGGACACACTCGTATTCCTGTCGCGTTCGACCGGCGTGCCTACGGCATTGGTCGGCCACGTAAATCCCGAACAGGCACGGACACTGGCTGCACTGGTCGGGCGCAGTGGCTTTTTTGCTTCCGGTGTCAGCACCAGTCGCGAAATGTTTGATCGAGCCTCGCAGGATCCCGATTTGCAGTTGCTGGTGATTACGGACAAATTGAACCGTGCAAATTTTTCCGAACTTGTACAAGCCTTTCGGGCCAGTGCACGAACGCGGCGGGTCCCGATCCTGCTGATGGTCGATCCCCACAATCTGGCTCGGGCCGAACGATTGGCCGAGCGATTCCCAAACGTGCTGGTTTCACCGATCATAACTGACGGGGTTCTGATTGCCCGCCAGATTGAAAACTTGCGGCAAGGTACCACGTACCGCGATGCGACGCAGGGCGAACGCAATTCTTATGCGGTCGACGCGTTGCAGTACCTGGGTGAATACGCGCGGCAGGCGGACAAGTATCCCTACTTTGATCTCACCGCGCACCAGGACCAGTTGATGCGTGCATTGGGCTCGCCAGCCGCCGCGGCCGATACCCTGCGTCTGCTGGGCGAGATCGGAACGCCGCAAGCGCAATCGCGTCTGGTCAACACGGCCAGCAACATTCAGTTGCCGGCTCCGCTTCGCAAAATCGCCGCGGAGTCATTTGCACACGCCGTACGCACTCACGGATTGATGCTCCGCAACGACGACATTCAGACCCAGTACGATCGGTACAACTCCAGTGGCAGCCAGCCACCCGAAACCCAGCAGATTCTTGGTTACCTGCTGGACGCCATCGAAAAGCGCTTGAACTAAACA
>JBPCVB010000342.1:0-5851 GCA_051010855.1 Pirellulaceae bacterium
CTTGGAGGATTTTTTTGATGGGGTTTGTGGGTTTTTTGCCCCCCTTCTCTTTCTTTTTTTTCTCCACCTTTGACCCGCTTCCCACCCCCCCCGCTACGTGATCAGTCGCTTGGCAGGCTCGCCGGGGATTTCCCGCACGTAGCGCGGCACTGCGTAACCTGGCAACAAGTCACGCATTTGCTGCACCAGTTTTTCACCTGCGGATTGGGGCACCTCAAAATGTCCTGCGCCCGCTACGGGATCGAGTTGATGCAGATAGTACGGCAGACAGTTCATCTCGATGAGCCCAAGACTCAGTTCCACGAGTGTTTCCGTGCAATCGTTAACGCCTTTTAGCAGCACAGACTGGTTCAGCAACATCACTCCGTGACGCACAAGAACAGCCGCAGCGGCCTGCACCTGTTCATCGATTTCGCGGGGATGATTGACGTGAATCACCATGATCGATATCAGACGCGTGTCACTCAACTTGGCGCACAATCGATCCGTTACGCGGGCAGGAATCACGACCGGCAATCGGCTGTGGATCCGCAAGCGTGTAACATGCGGAATCGCCTCGATCAATTCAATCAGCTCGCGCAACTTGTCATCGACCATCATCAACGGATCGCCGCCACTGAGAATAACTTCGTTTATCGAGTCATCCTCCCGCACCACATCCAGCGCTTCGTTGAACTGGGCGGTCGTTGCAGGTGCTGTTTCATAAGGAAAGTGGCGGCGAAAGCAGTAGCGGCAATGGATGGCGCAAACTCCGCGGGTGATCAACAGCACTCGTCCACGATATTTGCGGATTAAACCCGGAGCGCGTTCGGCCTGGCGGTCGCCGACAGGGTCAAGGGAATCACCGGGCCGGACCTGAATTTCGCGGTCGACTGGCAACACCTGCAACAGCAACGGGTCAGTCGGATCGCCGGGACGAATTCGTGCGAGGAACGGTTTGGGCACAAACGTGCGGAACTGTTCCTGACCGGCAGTCGCGGCGTCCGCCAGTTGTGACGGCAAACGCAGGGCGCGGCAGAGTTCCGCCGGATCGCGAATAGCGGACTTGACCAGTGTCTGCCACGGTTCGGGACTGGTGCGGACAGAATCGGGCTGAGTCGTTACAATTGCCATCTTTTCAGCTTCTTCCAGGAATTGAGACCCGTCAGGAATTGTCCCATGGGCACCTACAAAACTAACGACTTTCGAAAAGGACTCAAGGTTGAAATCGACGGCGAGCCCTACCTGATGATCGAAATGAATTTCGTCAAACCGGGTAAGGGCAATGCGCTGTACAAGTGCAAACTGAGGAATTTGATGCGCGGTACCGTCCTGCAACGGACCTACAAGGGCGGTGACTCACTGGAATCGGCCGATGTGCTGGAGATCGATGTGCAATATCTGTATCGCCAGGGTGACACATTTGTATTCATGAACACCGAGGATTACGAACAGTATGAATTGTCGGCCGAACAGGTGGACGAGAACTGGAAATACCTGAAAGACGGGATGGATTGCAAGATGGTGCTGTACAACGACAATCCCATCACGCTGACCCCGCCCAACCACGTCGTCCTGAAAGTGGAATTTTGCGAGCCCGGTGCCAAGGGCGACACGGCAACCAATGTAACGAAACCGGTCAAGGTGGAAACAGGCGCCGAGTTTATCGCCCCGGCCTTTATCAACATGGGCGACGACATCAAAATCGACACACGAAGCGGCGACTATGTGGAACGAGTCAAATCCTGATCGGGAAAGTTACCACAGCCAATGAAGGTTGAATTTCACGGCGCGGCGCGCACCGTCACCGGCTCCAAACACCTGATTCACTTTCAAGGCAAACAGCTGTTGCTGGATTGCGGAATGTTTCAGGGCAGACGCAAGGAAGCATTCCGCAAAAACCGCAACATGCCCTTCGATCCCAGGGCAGTCGACGCGGTTGTCCTGTCCCACGCCCACATCGATCACAGTGGCAACCTGCCGTCGCTGGTCAAAGGCGGTTTTCGTGGCCCGATCTTTGCAACATCGGCCAGCCGCGACCTTGCCGTGCACATGTTGCTGGATTCCGCCAAGATTCAGCAATCGGACGTCAAGTACGTTAACAGGAAACGCAAACGCGACGGCCAGACCCTGTTTGAGCCACTGTACACTCAAGACGACGCCGTCGACACCATCAAGCAAATGCGTTGCCAGGATTTTGGAGTTCCGTTCGAACCAATACCGGGCGTCACCTGCCAGTATTATTTTGCCGGCCACATGCTGGGTGCCGCAATCGTATCTCTGGAATTTACGCCGGACGATGGCGAGCCCTTTCGTCTGGTCTTCAGCGGCGATCTGGGACGTTCCGATGTGGCTATCCTGCGGGATCCCGAAATCATCGCGGACGCTGATTATTTAATTATGGAAGCGACCTACGGAGACCGGTCCCATAATCCCCCTGGCGACACCGAAGCGATGTTGTTTAAGGCCGCTCAGGAAACGTGGAAGCATCGTGGCAAGCTGATTATCCCGGCGTTTTCAGTGGGCCGCACCCAGGAAATCGTCTACCGTTTGAACGTCTTGTTCGAGGAAAACAAACTACCGCCGATGCAGGTATTCGTGGACAGTCCGCTGGCCGTCAACGCGACCACCGTGTTCCGCGAGCACATCGAATGTCTTAACGACAAGTTCATCGAACAGCTGCTGACCGAAGCCGATCAGGACCCGTTGGGTTTTCGCGACCTGCACTATGTACGCAAGGTGCAGGACTCCAAGGCCCTTAACGAATACAAAAAACCCTGCATCATCGTGAGCGCTTCCGGCATGTGTGAGGCAGGCCGAATCCTCCATCATCTAAAAAACAACATTGGAAAGCCCAACACCACCATTCTGTTTTCGGGATATCAGGCCCCGCACACCCTGGGCCGGCGAATTCTGGAAGGCGAAAAAAGGGTGCGAATTTACGGTGTGGAATACGATGTTCGCGCCAACGTCATGAAGCTGGAGGGATCCAGCGGACACGCCGACCAACACGGTTTACTGGAGTGGGCCAAAGGGATCGCCGATGCAGGCAGCCTGAAACAAGTGGCGCTGGTGCATTGCGAATTTGATCCGGCCAACGAATTTCGCCAGCAATTACAAGACGCGGGCATCGAAGACGTGATCATCCCCGCTCCGGAAGATATCATGCCGCTGGGATAACAGCCTACCTGTCAGCACTGTTGCCCTCTTTTAACTCGGCAACCAGTTGTTGCAGCGTCTGCATCTCGCGATGCAACGTGCCGTAAGGATCCTTGCGGGCCTTTGCCTCGGCATGCCACGTCTCGTACTCTGGAACGAGAGCTTCAAGTTTTTCCAGCATTTGTGCCTGCATTGTGGCGTCCACTTCCTTGTAGAACCGGTTTGCCACGTCAATAAAAGGCCAACGCAATCCCATAGGTGAATCGGTCGCAAACTGTACGACTTCATCCATCATTTCGACGTCGCGCAGTTGCTGGATCAGATAAACCATTTGAACTGCCCTGCTAAAGACTGGCCAGTTTTCCGTTTGCGCTTGTGCAGCCACGACTCCATGCCACGCCTCGCGAATCGCAGGACGCGCGGCAGAATGGGGCCAGGCCTGCAGCGCCTTGAAAGCGCCTTCGTTCCACGCGCCATACAGCGGGTCATCCTTTGGCCAGGTCAGCAGCTCGCGAAAACGGGCATCCGGGTCATCTGCCTGGGGCGCGTTTTCAATGGCCACGTAGGTCGTAAACATTGATCGCACTACATCAGCGTCGAGATACTTGACCATTTGGGCAATCACCCATCGGCCTTCGGCATGCTGCTTCAGGTACAGGGCCAGGACCGATCCCGGTGGATACAGTTCAGAGAGCATTCCCAGTTCAACGCGAATCGTACATTCGAAACGTACTTGTAATTCGTCCTCGGGTCGAAACTCGGTGCCGGCCATCAGATCGCCGCGAAAGACTTCGACAACACGGATGGGCAAGATATGTTTACCATCTCGGGTCACAATCGGTTCAACAACGGCCAGGGCAAACCCGTCCGCCGAAAACTCGTTGTACGGTAGTGATGCACCCAGCCCTTCACCGCCTGGACCGGCAGCGCCGGGCAACTCGGCCGAGTGGGTTAGCGTGCGAGTCGATTCCTGTGCGTTTGCAACTCCGGTCAGCCCCTGGCAAATCGCCAGAATAACGAGCATTCGCATGATCCAGGCCGATTCATTTCGCACTCGGCAGCCGATTCTGTTCATTCCCGTTATTCCTTGGGCACGTCAGCCTCGCGAACGATCGCCCCGTACTCGTCACTGAGGACCAGGATCGAGAACTTGTTAACATCGTTCAGGTTCTGGTTGCTGAGGGAGGCGTAATCAAAGCGGCCACGCAAGTCACTGTAGCCGTCTTTGTAGAAGTGCACGCTTCCATCAGCCTTGCGAGCGTAAACCTTGACGTACAGTCGAGGCAACATATCGCCAGATTCGGCATCGGTTATCTTCAGCTGGCCAAACTGTTCGATCAGCTGAACGTTCATCGAGTTGGCGTAGTACGCCTGCCGTTTCGTATCGCCCCCGGCAGTGACTTCAACCAGCACATTGCCGTTGCGGAACTGGTCGGGCAAATCGATTTCGATACTCGTCTGGTCATCGGACAGGTTGACGGTCTCCGTAGCGTTGGGCTTGATCAGGGCAAAGCCTTCATCCTGACGCTGCACAAACGGATTGCGACTGAACAGCAGTTCAACATCCATCTGGTAGTAGTTAATCGTCAGCTCTTGCAGATTCTGGTATTTGACCTTCGTCTTGCGTGACTCGACAACGAAGTCGAAGCTCGGGGTCTGGCTGGCAGCGGCGGTTTGCTGTTGTGACTGATCCGTGTCATCCACGACCGTCGTGTCGCCGCCGTGAATTTCAGCCACCTGGCTGGTCACCGACCCAAACAGGTCACGCCAGCGTTTGACCGGATAGTCCTTGTACCCGCTGGCGATCTGTTCGGCAGCTTCCGGTTTCTCCAGATACATCGCGATGTAGGCTGCGCAGTAATCGTATTGCAAACGCACTGGCAGCCGATCGGCATTCACCTGATTGAAGTGATCGATACCTTCGGCAACCCGGTCCTGCAGCAACATGTAATACGCCAGTGCCAGGTGCCCTTCGTCATCGGCGCTAGCTTGTCGCGCGACGATATCCAGCAGCCGATGGTACTGGGACCAGATATGGCTGTTGAGGACTTTGCGATTTGCTCCGAGCTGATGAGCGCGGGCGTTGACCAGCGGCCAGTATTCCCGGTGCTCGTAGAAATTGCGGATCACCGGTTCGATATTGAGGATGTCCGACCGCAGGAAGATCCCGCACTGGGCAACGAAATTATCAGCGTGTTTCAGGAACTGTCTGATGACTGGTTTGTCATTGTGATGTACCGAGTATGACCACAACACGTAGTTGTAGGCAAAACGACGCTGCAGCATCTCGATTACGTCCTGATAAAACTCCTTGTCCTGCATGCGGAATGCGATCTGGGACAGATCGACCTTTTGCAGATTCTGCGTGTTGAGGAACTCCAGCACCTGGGCTTCCGTTCCGTTTTGTGAAATCCACGCCCACGACTCGGTATCGATTTCCGATGGCTTATCCACCACGTTGAATCGCAGAGGATCGGCGACGGCAACAGCCCGGGCCTCCAACGACACATGGGCCGGGAAGTGAGCGAAATCGCCGGGCGTCGGAAAATAGAAGAAATACTCCAGCGTTTGCGTGCTGAAAGCCGCCAGATCCATTTGTTGCGTTTTGGTTTCATGACTGCTCGCAGCCGGCAACGCTCCCGCCGGAATCTGAATCAGCAAGTCGATTTCCTGTGGCGTCGAAGTCGGATTGGTGATGACCACCTGACCACCG
>JBPCVB010000343.1:0-4033 GCA_051010855.1 Pirellulaceae bacterium
TGAATGACCGCACCCGGCCGCGCCACCTGTTTGAGAATTAGCGAATATGAAACTCAACCGTTCTTTGCCAAGTCAAGAATCGACCGTATTGGGTCGGTGGGACTGGAAAAGGCCTAT
This sequence comes from Pirellulaceae bacterium, assembly GCA_051010855.1. Taxonomy (GTDB): domain Bacteria; phylum Planctomycetota; class Planctomycetia; order Pirellulales; family Pirellulaceae; genus CAJQPP01. The sequence goes on from JBPCVB010000343.1 coordinate 118, forward strand.
GGATTCAGTCGAATGATCTTCCTTTGAACTTGAACACGCCCTCGCCGCCTATCCACACATCGCCCCGACTTTTGCGATAAACGACCGAGTTGTCGAATCAATAGTACTGAACGGTGTCTCCGTCAATCCGGCCGATGCCGCGGCCGGTGCCGAACCAGATGTGGCCGTCCTGGTCCTCGGTGATTCCGAATATCGCTCCGTTCTCAATTTCGAATTGCTCCCGCGCGTCGAGGATGTTTTCCAGACCGGAGGCCGGGTCAAATCGGTTGAGGATAACGGTGCCAGACTCGGGGGCATCCTGTCCCTTGAGCGCACCGCCGCTGAACCAGATGTTGCCGCGGGAATCTTCAAATAAAGAGTAGCTGGCGTGCGGGAAGAGGTGCTGTAGCGTTTCACCATCGTAATGATAGACGCCATTCTCGCCCCCGAACCACAAATGGCCCTGACGGTCAATCACGGTCGGTACATAGCCGGGGAAGTTCAGACCGTGTTGCTCGGAAAAGTTGACAAATGTTTCGCCGTCGTATTGAAATAGCGCGCCGCGCGTGCCGAACCAGATCGTGCCATCGGGGGCCTGCGATATCGAGTTCACATCGGAACTGGTAAAGCCATCATCTTCGTTGAAAGAGTTGAAGGTATTGCTGCCTGGATCGTATTTTGTGACACCCTCCGCCCCGATCCAGATGTTATTGTCACTGTCCTGCATCATCGTAACGATGCTGTCGCCGACCAAACCATCCTCGGTGGTGAAATTGGTCCACGTGCCGCTGCCTGAAGGATTGTATCGATACACGCCGGCACCGACGGTACCTACCCAGATGTTTTCCTCATGATCCTCCAACAAGCTAAACGCACGGAAACGTCGCAAATTGTCTTTGTTAGTGAGGTTGGTAAACGTATTACTGCCTGGCCTGAGCGCTGCCGAAGGGTCGTAACTCATCACGCCGTGCCAGGTAGCCAGCCAGAAAAGGCCGTCGCTATCCTGCAGCACGTTGCGGGTAATGACTCGGGGACCTGTGTTGCTTAGCTCGCCCATAGATTCCACGAAGTACGGATCAACATCCGCGCCCAGAGCGGCCAGAGCCGCCACGGTTTCCCGGCCAGCGATACCATCGACTTCGATTTCCGCCTGCTGCTGTAATTGTTTAACGGCGGCATCGGTTGCCGGCCCAAACATGCCATCGACGGCCAGGCCCGGACTGGGATCCATCGTGCTGTTCAATGCCGTTTGCAACGCAGACACTCCGGGACCCTGCCTGCCCAGTTGCAAAGGACCCGGGTTGTTTTGCCCGAAGTAGGTGCTGGCCTCGGCCTTCACGGCCCACTGCCGGCTGCCGTCGGTGCCGACCAGCTCCACGGCATCGATTTCGTTCCAGCCCTTTTGGATCGTGGTGTCGAGATGAATCGTGATGTTGTCCGTTTGCGCGGTGACCGTCGGAATCAGCTCCCGCCAGTACGGTGCCTCGGCAGCCACAGAATCCCCTGACCAGATCACCACCTCTCCATCGTTCGTCTCAGCGGTGATCCTGGTAATCGCACCAGGAGTGCACGTTTCATGCACGCGGATTTGCCCGACTTCAACCGCCTGGTCGTAGGTCAACTTCAGCCACTCCTCGCCGGTGTCCTCTTCCAGGGTGCTCCATGCGGTGGGGAGGTCCCCTGCGACGAACGTGTTCGGTGCGCCAGTGGCCTGCTCCGGGGCAAAGGGGACTGAATACCTTGTGGCAACTCCCAAATCATTCAATACCTTGATACCGCCTTCATTAAATGGATCTAGTTCGACAGATCTCTGATAATTCGCAATGGCTTCTTCACGGGAACCTTGCTTCAACAGCGCTTCGCCATAACTGTCGTACACATTTGCAGCGTTCGGAAAGGCCTCAACATTCAATTTGAAAACAGCAAGTGCCTTTTCCAGGTCGTCCTTGCTCATGTAGTAGTAGCCAAGATCATTTAACTGGCTTTCAGCGAAATCCAGTTCCATAAAACAGCACGTGTCCGTGGACTGCTGTGCCTCAGCTTGATTCTCCTTTAATTCTGCATAGAGTGCTGCCATGCCATCCAGGCCATTACGGTCGATATGAGCTTTCAGTCTTTTGGAAACTGGGGGCTTTGCATTGTGCCAGTCCTCCAGCGTCACTCCCGTTTGCCAAAGCGTCCAATCGTAAAGGATTGGGCTGTAAACCTGGTGTCCTGAACCGCCATTGGTGATCATGACGAAACCATCATTGGTTTCCGGATTCACGGTAAAGATGGCATGCCAGCCTGTGTTGGCTCCACGATGCCCTGCCATAGCGATCGCTTTCTCTGGAAGGGACTCGGCAAAATATCCCATTCCATATCCATAACGTCCTTCGGCTTGCGGCGAAGCCTGCATCATTTGCTGAAGTGTTTCACCTGGCAAAACCGGGTTGTGTTGGCCAAAGTTTTCATGGCCATAAAGATTGGCAAGTGCAAAACGTGTGAAGTCTTCAATCGTCGTATGGAATCCCGCAGCGGCCTGGGCTGTAAATAACTCAAAGTCAGTTGGCTCAGCAAACTTATCGTAGCTACTTGCAGATGCAGCCATGATTTTGTCGTCGATTTTGAAACTGCTGCTGGTCATGCCGAGCGGCTCAAGGATCTCAGCCTGCATGTAGTCCTCAAATTTTTGTCCGGTAACTTCCTCAATGATCAATTGCATCACCGTGTACCCACCGCCCGAATATTTATATTGCGTTCCAGGCTCCATGATGATTTCCACTCGCGGCGCGCCGTTGTTTTTGCCGTTCAGGGATTCTTCAATCGTTGGCAATTCATCGTCCGGCGACCAACCGGGGTATCCGTGCAGGGACAAGCCCGCTGTGTGACTGAGCATTCTTCTGATGGTTACTTCTTTCGAATCGAAATCTGATTCGGGGAACTGCCATCTGCTGAGGTATTGTTCAGCCGGCGCGTCGAGGTCAAGTTTTCCTTCCTCGACCAGTTTCATGATTCCCCAGGCGGCAAAACATTTGGAAATCGACCCGATGTTGAAACCTGTTTTGGTAGTTACCTGAACTTCGTTTTCAACATCAGCAAAGCCATAGCCCTTCTGTAAAACGATTTCACCATTGTCAATGATTGCCAGGGCTGCCCCGGGAACCGCGAAATCATGTAGCAACTGAGGCATTTTTTCGTTTATCCCACTCACGAATTGCTCAGTACTTTTCCCGGTGGCTGGCTCCGAATCAGTTTGTTGCGCGTGGCTGTTACAAACACACAGGGCTGCAAGAACGAACAAAAGCAATAGCGTTAGTGTGCGTTTCAGTTTCATAATGCTTCCTGTAAAGCGAAAGTGGTTGATGGGTAATCCAAAACGCGCGGCTGGTATTTTTTGACAGGATGAACAAGATTTACATGATGTTGCGCGGTCATCCTGTTCATCCTGTAAATCCTGTCAAGTTTTTCTTTTTGCGTTGGTGTGCGTTTCATAATGCTTCCAACTATGGAGAAAGTGGGTGATGTTTTGAATTGTTGTTCAGCCAGTTTACAACGAATCGCAGGACAACAATTATTCTAACGTGACGCAGTTACACAGCCGTTACACACCGAGACAAATGACCACCGTTCCGAACCGAATCGTCTGACAATCAGGATTTCGTGCGGATCCCTGGTTAGAGGCATGCTCACGCAAGCGTGAGGCATGGCACCCGCGCACCCGCGCTTTTGTCTTTGTGGACTTCAATGGCCGAACCGATGATGTCATGTGTAAATTCCGATGCTTCTTTGAACAAACGATGCCGGGGTGCCATGCTCACGCGCAGCATGAGCATGCCTCGGTTTGAGCGAAATGGAAAAACTTCATCGTTCGGAATACTTTGGCAAACATGGCCACGCAAGGGTGGGACCATGGCACCCGCAGCACTCTTGAATTTGACTGTTTACGGTTATTAGT
>JBPCVB010000344.1:0-5527 GCA_051010855.1 Pirellulaceae bacterium
GTCCTGCGATGGAGACCAGCCGGGCATCCCTCAAATCGAAAATGGGAGGCAACTCGTTGTGATGCATTAACTGGCCCCTATCGCGCTACCGAGTGCGCTTCCTCAATGGCCTCGCGGATCCGTTCAAACGGTTCCAGCAAGTCGAGGCCGGTTTGCGAGCATCGCGCGGGACAGTTGTCGTCCGCTAGATTTTCGGCCTTACCTGCCTCCAGCCTGAAACCACCTTTTCCGTCCGACTGCACCAGCACGACAGGCAACTCCACATGTTGGCTCAGTTCGATTCCATCCAGGTCATTGACGAGTATCACTTCCGGACGCTGGGTGGATTTGGCGACTAGAGGCGGGCCGATATGCTCAGCGATCAAATACGGTCGCAATGAGGGTCCATACAGGATTTGCTGGGCTCGTTCGGGCAGGATTGGCAACGTGCAGTGAAATTCCAGCGGCCGCGCGTGTTGATTCAGGATCAGGTAACCACCACAAAAGCCCAGCGATTCGATTTCCTGCACGCAGTAAAACCCGAGGATGGCCGGCGCGCGGCGGTTGAAACAGCTTTGACTCGAATCCATAAGTTGTTGGCGGGCGAGTCAAGGAAAGAGGTATTGGCAGGGTTACAGAGTTGCTTAGGCAATAATCGACAATCTGCGTCAAGTGACTTTAACCACCGACCTGAACGATCGGATCGATTGCAGCGTGTCGCCTGGTTGTGATGCAGCGCGTCTCCAGTACTGCACGGCGACCGCAGCAAAAACCGGTCCAGGCAAGAGGTGAAGCATTTGTCAAGCATGGAATTTTTTGGTTTGGCGAAGTTTCCCGTTGGGGAACTCTTTGACCATCCGACAGCATGTTTCGCCTTAATTTATTCGGGTGATTGCAGTTGTTACTGAACGGTGTCAAAAAACCTGGCTTTCATGTGAATGATTCTCAAGTCATTCTCGACAGTTTTTAAGCCGGTGTTTATACTGAGGTAACGTCATCGTTCATTCTTCATCCCCTCGTTACCCATCCGGTCCGGAGCTAAACATGAATCACGGTCCCCATGATCATCTTTCACAGGTTTTTCATCTGGATGTCACACCCGCATCGGGCGAATCGACCGGAACACCCACGCCCAACAACGAAGTCGCTGACTTGTTGCGACAACTGGTTGTGGGACAAGACCGCCAAAATGAATTGCTGGAAGATCTTGTGGATCAAATGAACGCCGGCCAACGCCAACGGGCTGCCGAACTGGGTCAATGGAAAGAAGCCAATCCGTTGTTGGCGCGTCGCTGTCGCGCTGCAGCCGAATCACTCGGTCAGGTGCAAACCGAATTCCTGGAAAGCCTGACTTACGAAGTTAACGAGAATTACGAAGCCATGCTGGATGGCGAGTTTGTATTGAATGAGTTTGTCGACCGTTTTGGGCCCCGTTTGGCTCATCTCAACGGCGTCCTGCAATTGCTGACCCAACTCAGCGCCGTTCCGGCAGCGCCCAACAGTCATTCCTGATTCGATTGCTGTTTGCCAGCCAAAATCATCTCGCCGAGGACCCGCTCCTCGGTTTTTTTGTGCCCGCTGTTAATATGTCCGCACCGAATCCCAACCGGCACTACGAATTGTGCACCACGGTCACGCCGGATCAGGTCAAGTTGCACGGTATGTATCAACAGGCCACCATGCCACCTCAATCGGGGCTGGATGCTGCCGTTTTATTGCACGGGCTGGGCGGAAATTTTTACAGCTCGACCCTGAATCTGCGTTTGGCCGACGCCTTGGTGGAACTCGGCATCTCAGTGGTCTTGAGCAATTCCCGCGGCCACGACGGCATCAGTATGAATCCGGTTGGCGGACGCGCCCAATCCATTGGCGCCGCATTCGAAATCGTCGATGACTGTCGACACGACGTTGCCGGCTGGGTGGACTGGCTGGTCGCTCGCAAGGGACATACGCAGGTCGCCCTGGTGGGACATAGCCTCGGTGCCATCAAGTCACTTTATGCGCAAGCACATGAACAGCTGGAGCCGGTCTCTGCGCTGGTCGGTTTATCGGCCACTCGGTTGTGTCACGACAAATTCCTGCGATCGGAACGAGCGGACGACTTTCGCAAGTGGTACAGTCTGGCCGGTGAGATGGTCGAGCAGGGCAGGGGACACGAGTTGTTGCATGTCGACTTTCCTTTCCCTGTTCACATCAGCGCCCAGGCATACTTTGACAAATATGGACCGCAAGACCGTTATGACTGGTTGCCACAGGCCGGGCGCATTCGCGTACCAGTGTTGTTGATGTTTGGCGAGCGTGAGTTAAGTGATAACGCGGCGTTTCATGGATTGCTGGAACAGGCGACGGAAGTTGTGCAGAAACTGCCGCAGTATGCCTTGCACGTGATACCCAGCGCCAATCACTTCTACGCCGGTGTTCATCATCGCGCGACGGAGGCCATGCAGCAGTGGATTTTGGAGACCGTGCGGAAGAATCCGACCTAACGCAACATCCGCCGCAGGGCGATCACCCAGCCGGCGATAATCGATGCGGGAACAGCCAGCAGCAAGGCGATACTCCACGCAAATCCGGCGGCCATCGCCGATCCGCCGCTTTGGGCCACCGCATTCTTGCAATTCGGGCAGGCCACCGCTTCATCGGCCAGGACGGCCAGAATCAGACAGGCCACGAACATTGTTGCAAACCGTTTCATCCCGCAACGAGCCACGCTGTTTCGGACAGAGGGGGGAACAACCAGTAAATGAAAAGATACACCAGCACGCCGGTAATGGAAACGTAAACCCAAATGGGAAAGGTCCATCGCGCGAACTTTTTATGCGGTTCACGACGATTCCTTAGCCCCAAAAAGATGGTAATGATGGTCAGGAAAGGCACGGTAGCGGCCAGGATGATGTGCGGAAACACAATCACTCGGTAGATCCAGGCAAAAACAGGCAGATAATCGTCAGCCGGGAAATGTTTGCTGCCTGCGTTGCCGTGATACACGAGGTAGCAGGCAAGGAAGGCCATCGACACGGCGAACGCAGACAACATCAATCGCTTGTGCGCCGATTCGCGTCCGCGTTTGATCATCACAAAGCCGGCGATCAACAGGCAAGTCGCGATCAGATTCAGTGTGGCGTTGATATGCGGCAGGAACTCGATCATGCAGCTAGTTGCTTTCAGCGTGGGCCCCGGCCGTCATCACGATTGGATCAGCCGGCGGTACCGTTTCCTTGTTCAGTTGATCGACCAGCTGCAACAGCGCCTCGCGCTGGCCTTCCACTTGCCAGTTCAGTCGGCCCCTGACATTTCCCCACCGATCGACGACTACCAGTAGTGTCGAATGATGCTCGCCGTGTACCGGAATACCCAGAAACTCGCTGCCCACACGCTGGATATACTGCTCGTCGCCGGTCAGAAAGATCCAGTCCTCGCCGGCAGTCAGGTCACGCGCGTACTGACGCAGGACCGCGGGCTGATCAAACTCGGGGTCAGTCGTAATGCTGACCAGTTGGGCGTCGCGTCCCACGATGTCTGGTTGCAGTTTGGCCAGAAACGCGTTCTGCTGCGGACACACGGTACCGCAGCGGGTGAAAAAGAAACTGGCGACCCACACCTGCCCGGTGAGGTCGCGCGAATAAAACGGCTGGCCATTTTGATCGATCAACTGAAAATCAAACAACCACGGCACCGCCGACGACGATGCGTTGCGTTGTTCGTGGCTGAGACTGGCCATGACATTCCGTGAATGAACCATCGCTTCCAGCGGGGGCGCAGTTTCGGCCATGACTTCCCTGGCCACTTCGGCAAAGCGTTTCATTTCCCTTGGATCGTCCCAGGTAAAGCGGTCGCGAAACCGGCCCCAGCGGTCAATCAAAAAGATGTCTCCGGTGTGATTGACGCCATCGACGACCACGTTCAGTTGCTGGTTACCAATTTGCTGAATTGTGTTCTTTTGTCCTTTTTGCTCGGTCATCATCAGCCATTTGCCGGGGTCGCCGCCAAAGTTGGCAAAGTACTCACGCAGCACCTCGGGCGTATCGTTTTTACAATCGACCGAGAGCCCGATAAATGTCATCTCCGAATCCTTGAACCGGTTTGCCAGTCGGGCAATCTGCCGATTCAGGTCCTGGCAAATGGTGGGGCAATCGGTAAAGAAAAAGCTCAGCACGTAGGGCTTGCCGGCCAGCGACCGGCTATCGAATGTCTCGCCACTTTTTTCCGTCAATTCAAACGGTGGGATACTCGGCAGTCGTTTCCACGCGATATCTACAAAAGCGCGGCCATCGTGTCCCGGTATCGTTTCGGCGGCTGGTGCGGACGGATCCGGCCTTTGCATGTTGCTAAACACCCAGATAGCGCCGACGATCAGCACCAGTATCCAGAGCCCAATACCCAGTTTTCGTATCGACGTGGAATTACTCATCGCTTATCCGTGTGTTCATTCTTGCACCATCAGCGCCTAACTAACCGTATGAAGCCCCCGGCAGTAACTCGGGACCTCACATCCATCAGAAATAAATCAGCCAAAAAATCAACAGCCAAACGAAGTCGACAAATTGCCAGTACATACAGGCGACGTACAGAGCGGGGGCCTTTTTCCGGTTCAGCTTGCGGGGCAGGTACCAGAAAAATACCAGTAATCCGGCAATGACATGCAATGCGTGAATCCCGGTCAGCAGCAGATACATGCTCATCCATTGCTGGCCATTGGTGATGACGACGGGCAGACGCAATCCGTATTTTTCGTTGAGTCCAATATCCTGTCCTGCCGACAGCGCTGCGGATTCTGCTTCGAGAGCCGCTTCCTGTAATCGTCGAAACAGGACTTCCGGCTTGTCGGTACGGAAGTACTCGCCCTTGGCATCCGGTGGTTGTACATCATTAAGCAAGTGACAAATGCGGCCAATCAAAGGTCGAATATTGTTTCGCATCCGTTCCAGTTCAGCCTTCAAATTGGTGGACTGGCGTTGTTTGGCCTCCAGCCATTCCTGTTTTTCCTGCTGTGATTGCTCGTCCTCCCCATCGGGATTCAGCAATCCCATTTGTTCAATCTCCTTTTGCAATCCGGCCATCTGCAGGATGACAAGTTTTTCGCGTGAAGCCACCAACTCAAGTCGCTGGGCATCGCGAGCCAGTCGTCGCTCCAGTTCCCGCATTTCCGGTTCCAGGATCTCTTCGATCCGCCGCGACGTATCCGGGTGCCGCATGATCTGGTGCGCCATCAAATTCATGGAGATTTGCGCGTACCAACTGTCATCACTGGTACCGGCCACGCGAGCTGTGAACTCGGCCATGTGCTCTTTCAGGTCGTATAGCATGAGCAGTCGTTCCTGCTCTGCTTCGGTAAGCCTGTTGTTGCGATCCTTGCGTCGCTCCAGCTGGTCAATGTTGTCCTGCAAACGGTGTTTGACTGCGGCGACGTAAGTGTAGTCGGCCTGATTGAAGATTTGTTGTTCGCCAGGCAGAGGCATTAAACCGACACGGTATTTCTGGTAATACTCCCACCCCTTGATACCCAGAAACGCCAATCCAAGCACAATGGTCAACAACAGCCACAACT
>JBPCVB010000345.1:0-14041 GCA_051010855.1 Pirellulaceae bacterium
GACTCAACCCGTGTGAAGATCCTGCTGTCTCGGGAACAGATCGAAGCAGGCGTGTCGCGGCTGGCCGACGAAGTCCGCGATCACTACGGCAAGGATCCGCTGACGATCATCGGAATCATGACGGGCAGTATCATGTTGCTGGCGGATTTGATTCGGTTGCTTGAAATGCCGCTACGCGTGGGCGTCATCCAGACCAGCAGCTATCGCAATGGCACGCAGCGGGGTGAATTGACCATCAACGCGACGCTCATGCCAGACATCCGTGATCGTGATGTTTTGTTGCTAGACGATATTTTCGATACCGGCCACACGCTAATGGGCGTGACTGAAAAGATCAGTGAATTTGGGCCCAAGTCGCTGCGGTCCGCCGTGTTGCTCAGCAAGACAGGTCGTTGCGAAGTCGACATGCAACCTGATTTTTTAACCTTCGATATCCCCGACGAGTTTGTGATCGGCTACGGTCTGGACTACGAAGACGAATATCGCAATCTGCCGTTTATAGGGTCGATCGTTTCCTTGCAGCGACCCGGCTAGTTGTCATGTCATCACGTTCCTTGTTGTTGGTCAGCAAAAGATTTTGGCCAATGGCCGGTCCGTTGGAATTGCTGGCAGCCGCTCTGGCCCGACAGTTTGTCGAGTCGGGTCATCGAGTTGACGTGGTAGCGTCGCATTTCGTGCGGCAATGGCCGGATCGATTCCAAATGGGTGGCGTGCACGTGCATCGAGTGCCACGGACGCAACGCAGCTGGTCGCCGGCAACACTGGGTTACTACGGACGTAATCGCTGGCTGCGCGGATTGCAACGCTGGATCACCACACATCGACGGAACTTTGATGCAGCGGTCATCCTGGAGTCTTCCGATGAACAATTCGCTACCGCCCAGGCTGTGGCCCGCCTGGGCATGCCAGCTGTCGTGCGGATCGGAAACCACGTTCTCGATCAGCTGTCGCCTGCCACGGAAAAAGTGTTGCGGTCGCTGGTTTCCACGCACATCGCATTGGTAACACCCGACCACGCCAGTTTGTCGCAGTGGGAAACCGGTGCCGACACGCCGGGAATGGGGGTCCCCTCGATCCAGTGTGTTCCCGATGGCAGCACCGTCAACGCCGTGAACTTGCCTGATCAGCATGTCGCCCGCCAGATTCTGGCGCGAACGCATCCCATTTTCCATCTGGATGATGGAGCCTTGCTGGCGATCAGCCCCGCTGACCTGACATTTGACAGCGGCGTTTTCGGGCTTGTTCGCGCGTGGCGACGCGTGCTCGCAGCCCATCCATCGGCGCGGCTATGGCTAATTGGCAACGGCGAAAATGCACCGGAGCTGTTCCAGCGGATTTGCGACCTGGACATGCAGCATGCCGTATTGATTCCAGGCAATTTCGATGATGTCAGCGAACTTTTTCAGGCCGCTGACGCCTGCATTCTTCCGGGGACCGACGACCGCGCCGACTGGTACGTGAATACTGCTCTTGGACAGCAAGTCACGATCATTCATCATCAGCGTGCACCGGCGGTTGCTGCCATCCCGTCCGCGGCTCACCATATCCCGTTTGATGATGACTTGCGTACCATCGATCTGGTCGTGAACCGTTGGGCCAACGCGACTACGTCGCGTATTGGCAATGAGGACGATTACGTTCGTTCACGATCGGGGATGGAATCCGGGGCTGTCGGCATTGATTCGATGAAACAGATGGCAGATCGTTATCTCTTGCTGGCCGAGTCGCTCGTGCACGCGTCCGAAAACGCGGAACGAAGTTAAAACGAATTTGCGGGAACATTGCAATGGAACGGATTCTGTTGATCGCCGACAATCTGGCCGCCGCCAGCCCTACGGCAGACGCCCTGCCATTGGCCGACGCATTGCAACAAACCGGACGGTCGGTACAGGTTGTCGAACTGCTGGCCAATCAGCACGACAATTATGGCCAGGACTCCAACATCACTCGCATCGAGTGGCCAGAGAGATTTTGCTGGTCGAGCTACCGCCGTTTGCAGGATGTCGGTCGCTTGTTTCAACCTGACTGGATCCACGCGTGGGGCCAACATTCCATTCGTGCTGCCGCTGCCTGTCACTGGCGTCAAAAAGTTCCGTTTGTGGCGGTTCACAGTAGTACGACACGTCTCCAGGCTAATTATCAAAACTGGTTTGATCGCTGGGCAATCGCGCAGGCGGACGTACAGTTCGGTCGGTCGGACACGCTTGACGGCATTCACCATTTGCCTGTGGCCCGTACCGATGATCTGTGGTCATCGGACCCCTCGATAACGCGGGAGGAGTTGTGTCGGTGTTTGAATTTGCCTGCCGATGCGAAACTGGTTGGCACCTGCCAGCCAATGATACCGGCGACACGATTGAAGGACTTTCTGTGGGCCGCCGATCTGATGACGTGTATTCGCGATGATGTTTATTGGCTGGTGATCGGGAATGGTCCCCAATCGTGGCGTTTGCATCGTTTTGTAGATCTGCTGCAAACTGGCGACCAGCTACGCATGCTGGACTGGCATCCGTTGACCAACGAGATCATTCGCCATCTGGATGTGTATGTCGAACCGAGCGACTGGTATGACGGATGTGCTGGTTTGGTTCAGGCAATTTCAGCTGGCATTCCAGCCATTGGGACAAATTGCCCGGCGCACCGCAAACTGGTTACGCATGGTGTCACCGGATTCGTCGTGGAATGCGGAGCGCGAAACGAATTCGCCCGTTGTGTAAACCGATTGATCAACCAGCCCCAAATTGCCGGTTCATTTTCGCGGGCGACGACCAGGAGGGCCAGCACTGAGTTGGCCGACTACAGTGACCTGGCTGAGCTCATGGTCGCTGCCATGAGAGAACTGCGACCGGCGCGTGGGGTGGCGAGCGCCTCAGTGGCCGCCTGACTCGACCGGCCCGCCAAAAAAAATACCCACGATAAAATTCGTGGGCGAGGGCCAGATGCAAAAAACTACTTCTTGCGGTGCCGGATCTTGGCACGCATTCGACGTTTCTTGCGTCCGATTTTGCGACGACCCTTGCCTGTCTTTTTCGTTCCCACTTGTTGATGCCTTTTTGCGTTTTAGAAGGTTGAAAATGGATGTGTTTGTTGAGCAGAAGTGCAATCCTTGAGTGTAGCAGAAGCCACCCTGACTGGCCAACACTCGACTGGCATAACGGCTGCGGATTTCGGCAGGTGCGCGACATTAGACGGTGCGTTTGTTAATGCCAATATCGACATGAGTCGCGTGCGGGCATTCTCGATCCGATTTGCGGATGCGGCGATCGCGGCTCGATCAGACCCGCCGCCGGCGATTAGCGTGACTTCGGGCACTGTCCAGGGAATCCTTCCACTCCCGTTTTGCGCAACAAACCGCCGCAATTCGCCGTTGATGCCGTATTTGGTGGGCCTGGCAGTGGAACCCGGTAAACCGATGACGGCTGGTCTGGACCGAAAATGGCCGCTTTGTGTAAAATGGGCCGCTCAACAAGAGTATTCGATGGCAAGGGATATTCTGTCCTCTTGCCCTTTTTTTTGACTGATTCCAAAGGAGGCTGTATGGCCAAAGAAGAAGCTTTTGAAGTTGAAGGAACCGTGGTTCAGGCCCTGGCCAATACGCGGTTTAAAGTCGAACTGGAGACGGGTAACGAAGTACTTGCTCACGTCGCCGGTCGCATGCGCAAACATTTCATCCGCATCGTGCCTGGTGACAAGGTTCGTGTGGAACTCTCCCCCTACGATTTGAGCAAAGGCCGAATCGTCTACCGGGAACGTTAATTCGCTCGCGATTCTGCCGGGCTTCGCCCGAGATTCTATCGGGCACCTCCTGCTCTATTCCTGGTCGGAACCGGCCAAGGCCAGTCCAGGTCTCCCGGCACATCTTCCATCCGACCCGCCGTGGCCCCTCGAGAGTGGCGATTTTCTGCCAATTTCCGGTGTCAGCGAAAACCTCGGGCGGCTCCTCCGAGTAGAGTCTGGTGCCCAGGCCATTACCTGCGCTCCCGGTTCGCCGCTGCGGGCCGGCCCGGATTACCGTCAGGCACCTTGACCGAGCATTGCAACCTCGGGAAATCCGGGGAGAATCAGGGATTGGCCGGTATCCAAATTCCAACAGGGGTCGCGAGCGTCCCCTGCCAATTTTCAACCTTGGAGCAAGTAACGTGAAAAAACTGTTGTTAAAACTGCAGCTTGCAGTGGCCGCCTTGCTGGTCGCCAGTGCCCCCCTGTCTGCGGTCGCCCAGACCGACATGGACATGGAGCCCGGCGTCGTTATTTCCATGGCCAGTCTCGAAGAGCACCTGAGCGACATGGAACATCTGGTAGAAGCGGCCGGGTTCGGCCAGATGGCGGGCCTGGTGCGTATGGGTGCTGCCGAGTACATTCGCGGCCTCGATCCCGACAAGCCCATGGGCTCGTTTTTGTTCTTCCACGAAGACACACCCGAACCTGATGTCCTGGCGTTTGTGCCGGTCAAGGACATTGAAGACGTGCTGGATACCCTGGCTCCCTTTGTCGACATCGACGAAGACGGCAATGATATCGTCCTGACCGCCAACGACGGGACCGAGATTACGGTTCGCGAAAGGGAAGGCTATGCCTTTATCGTGCAGGATGCCGCGATGCTGGAAAACCTGCCAGCCAATCCGGCCAGCCAGCTGGAGAACCTGCCGAGCCAGTACAACTTCGCAGCCCGTATCTTTGGTCAGCGAATTCCCGCCGAGTTGCGACAACAGGCGATTGATCTGATTCGCGACGGCGCCGCTGCCGAAATGGAAAACCTTGGCGATTCGCCCGAAGCCGAATTGCAACGTGCCAACTTCGATTACTCGATGGCGCAGCTGGAAGCCTTCATCAACGAAACCGAGGAAGTCATCGTCGGACTGGGGATCGACGAAGAAGGCAACCGGGTGCTGATTGACATGACCGTGATCGGCCTGCCCGATTCGCGGCTTGCCAGGCAATCGCAGGTGCTGGCCGATGCTCCGGAATCCCAATTCAAGGGCTTCCTGCTGGAAGGCTCCGCTGCCAATTTCCACATCTCGGGCAAAATGCTGGATGACGATATCGAAGACATCCAGACCATGATCGAGTCCCTTACCGATGCGGCCCAAAAACAAATCGATGAAGAGCTGTCCGGTGATGAAGCCGAACTGGCCAAACGCATTGTCTCCGATCTGATCGAGGTCGTGCAGGCCAGCGTGGCCAAGGGCTACATGAATGCCGGTGGTTCACTCGTACTCAACGACGACTCCGCTGCCCTGGCCTTTGGGACCTCGATTGCCGAGGGAGCCAAACTGGAAGACTCGGTGAAGGAAATCGCCAGCTACGCAGAAGAAGAGGACGTTCCCGTCGAATTCCGCTTTGACGTGCGTAGCGACAACGGAGTTCGCTATCACGAAATCGACGTGATGATTCCCGATAGCGAAGAAGAAATGCGAGCCATGTTTGGCGACAAACTCTCCATTTTGCTGGGTGTCAGCGATGACGCACTGTACCTGGCCGCCGGCAAGGAACCCGCCGACCTGCTTACACGTTGTATGCAGGGGTCCGGCATCGAAACGGATGCCGTTGTGCACATGGACTTGCATTTGCTGCCGATCCTGCGATTCATTTCCAACTTTCAGGACGCGGGCGAACTGGAAGGCATCGCCGACATCCTGCCGGAAACCGCTGATGATCGCATGCGGTTTACAGTCGATGCAGTCGAAAACGGTCAGACGTTCCGCTTTGAAATGCAGGATGCTGTCTTGCAGATCCTCGGCGCCCTTGGCCAAAGCATGGGCGGCGGTTTCGGTCCTCCTCAGGATTTTTAGTTGTCCGGGATGATTCAGGCCTGCTTTTGCAAGCAGTAACCTGATCACAAAAATTGCACGAATTCACCCGGTTGCCATTTGCGGCAATCGGGTTTTTTTGTGCCTTCATGTCGCTATCCACTGACTACCCACGCGTTGCCCCTGCATTCCCGATTGGCTACTCGGGATTCCCTGCTTGCCTCACGCGACTTGTCGTAGCTGAACGACTGGCTGTGTCTTCCAATCGAGTGTTGATGTAATGCGAGCCCGACGGCCTCGCCCAGCTCTTCTCGACACAGGAGGAACAACACCATGCGAGTACTCACCAGCCGGTTCCAGCAAAGGGCGATGTCTCTTTGCGAAGTACCGGCCGGCACGACCTGTCCCAATTGTCACCACGATTTCGATATCGTGGTCAGCCGAAAGCAGCTGGAGAGCGGATTCATGACTAAACGACTGTTGAGACACTATCACTGCAGGGTTTGCGGTCACTGCTTTTCCCGCCTTAACCGGTATCTTCTGTTTCGGCAGGCCACGGCAGCGTTTGTGCTTTTGATCTGCATGACGCTCGGGCTTTCCCGTGTTGACGCAGACATCGTGGAGTATTGCGATGTCAACAGCCTCAGCATTGATTTTGTCGACCTGGTGGAAACATCAACGGGCGAGGGCGAAATGTATGGCCAGGCTGTTGATGCCGGAGATGCCATTGAGATGCCGGGGATCGGGTTCCTGACAGCGGCGGCCGGTGGCTCGATCTCTCTGGTTGACGGGCGACTGCAAATGACCATTGAATCGAATGACGGATCCTTGTTCGACGAGTTGTTGGTTGAACAATTTGGCAGCTATTTCAATGTAGGGGCCGGATCGCTGTCAGTCGCTAACGCCTTTGGCTGGGTGGATTCCGGTGGCACGATGTATTCCGGAAGTCTGCTGGAAAGCTTTGTTGGTGGCGGCGCCGGTGGCTGGAGCGACGACTTTACTATCAGTTTCCCGGCTACCGATTCGATTACCTTTGCACTGTCGACCCAGCTGCTGGCTAGTGCGGGCATCGGCGAAGCTGCGTATATCGACGCTTCGTTAATCAGAATCTCGCTGAACACGATTCCCATACCCGAACCGGGCTTAACACACTGCCTGGCCCTGGCCGTGATGGGAATGGTAGCCCTCCGCCGCAGGCGTTCACGAAACGGTCGAACGAATATCGACCACAAGTCGCTGTAGTCGAAAGGTTTGCAGCCCCCCAGGGACATGTCCGGTTCTCACCGGGGCCGGGCATGTTTTTTTTCATCATGCAAATCGTTCACACCACCGCTGCGCAGCAATCACGCCAGCAGTTGCACACGTTAGCAATTCGCATTCCGGTTGCGCAAATAATAGTTACGCTTTCCGCGCACATTTAAGTTGAATTTATCGGGCAACACGATCTAATACTTGCTTGCGACGGCTTTTCTTGATTTCTGGCGTGGCCCCGCACTGCGGAAGCGTCGGGAATCCAATTCCTTTCTTTTCACCTTGTGAATGCTGGTTCGACAGTCGCGATCGAAATAGCGCCGCAACTATTGCGAACGTTGACGCCACGACCCGCGTAATGCACGGATTCTTGGCCGGCAGACATGCCGATCTCAGACGGTCGACAGATAGACTTGGGGAGGTCATCAATGACGACGCATTCTTCTTTTCTCAACGGAGAACGGATTTACGGTAACGGAGATGCAAAACAGGGGATGGAATTCCCGGATGGCGTTGAGCCACCGGCCAGCCCCGACATTCATGACGACCATACCAGCTTGCAGCGGGAAGTGGCTGGCAATGCCATCATACAGAGGGCACTGCAAAAATTGCTGCGAGCCTGGCAGTTTTCCATCGATTGCGACCGTTCCAAATGGGACTTCGCGGTGGAACTTGCAGATCTCGATGCCCTGGATATTTCTCACGACGAGTTGCGCTGGTTGATCGGCAAAAACCTCGTCGAGCATGCTCAGGAAATCGAGGCCGTCCAGGGAATTGGACGTTCCTTTGAATCACCCGGAGGCTACACCTTTTCCGGCAAATCCTGTTTCGTTATCACGTCGACTGGACGCGAGTTACTGGATCACACCGATCCGCTGCCCTGTGGCGAGCCAGTAGTGGTGGCATCGGCCATAGCATCCGTAATTAATCCGGTTTGGGATGACCAGCGACATGAATTGCGTGTCGGCCAGGTGCTGGTCAAGCGGTTCAAATGGCGCGCGTCCAATCAGGAGGCAATCCTGTCGGCGTTCGAGGAAGATGGCTGGCCCGCCCGGATCGACGATCCGCTGCCGCCGGTTCCCGATACCGATCCCAAACGCCGATTGAGCGACACCATCAAGTGCCTGAATCGCAAACAGCAAAACTCGCTGGTACGCTTCAGCGGTGATGGCACTGGCGAAGGTGTCCTGTGGGATCTGGTCTCCTGTGACCAGCCATCCACGGAACATTGAAACCTGCCAGGTTCGTTGAACACTGACTGCAGGCAGTTACAATTCGACCTGGGACCAATCGTTGGGTTGGTCCCGGGTTTTTCTTTTTGGGACACGGCCGTGTTTGTCGATCGAGTGGAAATTGAAGTAACCGGGGGCAGGGGCGGCAACGGCTGCATGAGCTTTCGACGCGAACGCGATAGTCCACACGGCGGCCCCGACGGCGGTGAAGGTGGCAAGGGCGGAGATATCGTGATCGTCGCGCGCGAAGGCGTCGACAGCCTGATGGCGTTGTCGCACCGCAAACATTGGCGCGCTGGACGTGGCAATCACGGAAGCGGCAAAAAACAGCAAGGCCGCAACGGCCAGGATTTGGTCATTGAAGTACCGCCTGGTACGGTTGTCTGTGATGCGGTCGATGGATTTGTGATCAAGGACCTGACCGAATCGGAACAGCAATTTGTCGTCGCCAGGGGCGGACGCGGTGGCCATGGCAATACGCATTTCAAGTCGTCGACGAATCAGGCGCCCCGACAGTGGACTCCCGGCGGGGATGGTGAATACCGTCGGGTCGTGCTCGAACTGAAAGTTATCGCGGATGTGGGCCTGGTCGGTTTGCCCAATGCCGGCAAGAGTACGCTGCTGAGTCGACTGTCGCGAGCGCGACCACAAATCGCCGATTACCCCTTTACCACTCGCTATCCCAATCTGGGTCTGGTGCAAATCGACCTTAGTCGTTCGTTTGTCATGGCGGATATTCCCGGCCTGATCGACGGAGCTCATCGCGGGGTGGGACTGGGACACGATTTCCTCAAGCACATCGAGCGATCCGGGATCATCGTCCACCTGGTCGAGCCCATGCCGCTGGACGAATCCGACCCGGTCGAGAACTACCAATCGATTCGCAACGAACTCGTGCAATACAATCCGCAACTGGGCGAACGACCGGAAATCGTCGCCGTGACCAAATCGGAACTACCTGGAGCTGACGAGATCCGGAATCGCCTGGTTGAGGTTATCGGAGACGAAGTACTGTTGATTTCGGCAGTCACCGGTGACGGGCTTCCGCAACTGACCGCGCGAATTGTCGCTCAACTCGACGAGCAGGCGTTATGCAAATAGTCGTTGCCGATGTTGGGAACAGTTCGATTAAATACCTGGTCGGCACGATCGCTGACCGCGGCCAGCCGTTTCAGCCTGGTTGGAAGGATTGCCGCTGCATTCAACCTGACGATCTCGACCCCGCAACTCAACCGCTGCTGGAAAACTCCGTTCACTGGTACGTTTCCAGTGTCAATGCCGATCATCTGACAAGCCTGCAGGCCCATTGCGTCGCAAACAACATCGCCGAATCCTGGACGGTGATCGGAAACCACGATATTCCCTTGCAAGTTAACGTGGAACAGCCGGCCAGCGTTGGGGTGGATCGATTGCTGGCCGCGTTGGCCGCCCATCAGCTGTACGGACAAGCTGCGGATGCCATCGTGATCGATTGCGGCACGGCCCTGACGATTGATCTGGTAACAAGCGACGGGGTCTACGAGGGAGGCGTGATTATCGCTGGACCGCGAACCAACCTGCGCGCCCTGTCCGACATGACCGCCGCCTTACCCGATCTTTCACTCGAGCAAATCGAGCGTCCGCAGAATGTTGTCGGCAAGTCAACTCGCCAGGCAATGTTGAGCGGTGCGTATTACAACGGACTGGGTGCCTTGCGCGAAACCGTTGCCGCGATACAGAAATCGACCGGCAGCTCTCCGGTTGTGGTCGGCACGGGTGGTGGCATGGGACCGTGGCGTGACCAATTCCCGGCGGACTGGATTTTGGTCAAGGATCTCGTGCTGGATGGTATTGCCTTTGTCGCTACGCGGATGATTCATGAAATCCGGTCAACTTGAATTACGCAGCGATCCTCCTGTCGTTTGCCAACTGACTGCCGCGGGACGCGGCGCCATTTGTGTGCTGGCCATTTCGGCACCTGACATAGCGACCAGCGTGGGCAAGTACCTCCGGCCGGTCAACGGACGGCCACTGTCGAATCAATCCCGCATGACGCCCGTCTACGCGCACTGGCACGACGAAGATGTCATCGTGTGTTTGCGCGATGACAACTACCTGGAAGTTCATTGCCACGGCGGACAATTTGCCAGCCGCCGTATCATTGGCGATTTGCAAAACGCAGGATTTGAACACCTCTCCGTGCAGGAAGCCACCAGGATTGCCAACACCGCCCAGGCGGCCATGTTGGAAATCGGTAAAGCGCTCACACGTAAAACTGCCATGATGATGAACTGGCAGGTGCAAGGTGCACTCGATCGCCAGATTAAAGCCTTGCGCAATTTGATTCGTGACAATAACAAATCGGCTGCCGGTCAACTCGTTCAGCACCTGTTGCAATGGCAACGACTGGGTCTTCATTTGACGCGGCCGTGGAAGGTTGTGGTGGCCGGTGCACCCAATGTGGGCAAAAGCAGCCTGATCAATCGGATCCTCGGCTACCAGCGATCCATCGTGTACGACATGCCGGGTACCACTCGCGATCTGGTCACGGCCCAAACCGCAATTGACGGATGGCCAGTCGAGTTTGTTGACACCGCTGGTCTTCGCGTCTCGAGCGACGAGATTGAAAAGGCGGGCGTTGCACTGGCCCGCGCAGCCATCGATAACGCGGACCTTACACTGGAGCTACTCGACGCTTCACAACTCAAAACACTTCCTGCCAACGAGGCAGACACGATCCGTGTGTTCAACAAATGTGATTTGCAGATGCCTGATGCGACGCTGCAGGGCGAATGCGTTTCCGCTTTGACGGGGCAAGGCATCGAGGAATTGCTGGACAAGATCGCCCTGGCCCTGGTGCCCGAGGAACCGGCCGAGCCGGCAGGCATTCCGTTTCTTCAGGAGCAGCTCGATTGCCTGTACCACTGCCTGAAATGTTTGCGCGACGATAATACCGCCGCGGCGCTGGAGTCCTTGTCAGCGATGGGAGTTTGACTATCGTCGCTGGCTACTGCACCTGGTTCTTCAGCCACTGCAAATAAGAATCGCTGCCACCGCTAATCGGGGTCACGATGATTTCCGGCTCGTCGTAGGGATGAGCTGACTTGATGAAATCGGCGACGGCATCCTGCCGATCCTCCAGCGTTTTGATCGTGCACACCCATTCCTCGGACGTCTCCACACTGTCCTGCCAGCGATACGTGCTGAAGACCGGACCACCAATTTGCACACAAGCGGCCAGCTTCCGGGTAACCAGTTCGGTTGCAAGTTTTTGCAGTGGTTGCCGTTGGTCGCAGGTGGTTGAAATCTGGATGAAACGAGACATGAGGAACGGAATCGGTCAAATAAGAGTGGATCTGCAGGCCGGATTATATCGACATTTCCGGTCAGGTTCGGCGGTTTTTCCGGGTCACCTCCATCCTCCTTCCCGCCTGCCCGAAGCTCGCTGGGCAACTGTAATTCGGCCAAGTACTATTGAGGATTCCCCGCGTTTACTACTCGAACATCTCTTCGCTTCCGGACTCCAGAACACATGGCACGATCCAGAATCCGTCAACACTGCGACAAGTCACTGAATTTTCAACAACTGGAACCCCGGCAGATGCTGGCTGGCGATGTGACCGTCGTGGTCGATATGGGCCAGTTGATCATCACAGGCGACGGCGAAGCCAACCAGATTGAGGTCACCGGCACCCGTCGCGGCAGTGCCACTGTCACAGGGCTCAACGGCACAACCATCAACGGCAGCGATTCACCGTTCCGGGCACTCACACCGGGGCTGCGAGGTGCCGAGATCGATTTGGGCGGTGGTGACGACGAAGCGACCATCCGCGGCGCGCGGTTAATGCAGGGAATGACTGTGGATGGAGGGGCGGGCAACGACGGTATCTTTGTCGATAACAGTTCACTACGCGGCAATCTCCAGATCGACGCTGGCGAAGGCAACAATGTCGTCGAGATCGATCGCGTTTTTGTTGTCGGCAATTCGGAAATCCGCTCCGGCGGCGGCAATGATTTTGTCTCGATTCTGGCACACGCCGTCATCGGTTCGTTGACGATTGATACCGGTGCCGGCAGTGATGTCCTGGCGGTGGACAACGTTGGCGTCCTGGGCAGCGCCAATGTCGATATGGGCGCTGACAATGACCAGGTATTGATAGCGGGTCGCACCTACGCCGGCGGCGGCTCCAGTATCATGCTCGGCTCCGGCGAGGATTTCCTGGGCGTGTTGCCGGAACAACGAGGCACAACTGCCGATTTGAATAGCGGAATCCGGGTCGACGCCGGTCCGGATGCCGACTACGTCGTGCTTGGCGCCGGCGTCTCGCTCAGCGGTGGCTCGCTGGTTGCTGGCGGTGCCGCCAGTGACACACTGGATTACCATCCCTCGACGGGTTTGGGTCCCGGCAATATCAGCGGCTTTGAGAATATCAACACCGGTCATTACGACCAGATTCTCGGTGGCCTGTACAACTACCTGAAGTCAGGCGGACTTGAGCCCTCGGCGTTTGGTCTGGTGCCACTCGTCCAGCCACCCGTCGAAATCGAAGTTGCCAATTCGGAACTCACTCACACGGAAACGGACGCTCCCGTCACCATCGACCCGAGTATCCAGATTCAGGTACAGGGATCAAACAGCGGAACGATTGACAACGGCACCATCGAAATCAGCTCAGGTTTCGTTCAGGGACAGGACTACCTCAACTTTACACCGGTAGCAGGGATCACCGCCGAAATCGATGACCAGAATGGCGTGCTCAAATTGACCGGCTCGGCTCCCGTTGCTGATTACGAGGCGTTGCTGCGATCGGTACGCTATCTCAACGGATTGACTGGCGAAGATTTTGTTGCCGGTGAAAGAGTAATATCCTTCCAGGTATCGAGCGACGGAGAGTCTGCATTTGACCAGCGAACGGTCGATGTCCAGGCCGCCTCTGAGGAACGTCTGATCACGAACTACCTTTTCAACAACAACCTGACCGCCGAACGCACGGCTTCCGGGCTGTATTACATCATCAATCAGGAAGGTGACGGTACGTTCCCATCACTGAACAATGAGGTGACGGTGAATTACGAAGGAAGGTTGCTGGCGGACGGCAGTGTGTTTGACGATGGCACCAACTTCACGAGGCCGCTCGCCAGTCTCATCCCCGGCTGGCAGGAAGGTGTTCCGCTAATTTCCAAAGGCGGAAGCGCGACGTTGCTGATCCCGTCGGCCCTCGGCTACCGCGGCAACGCCCGACCCGGCATTCCCCCCAATTCGATCTTGATTTTTGAGATTGAGTTGCTGGACTTTAACTAGTCGCGATCGGGCTGGTCACTGTCATCGGTGTCGTTTTCTTCCTGCGCTGCGGCGACTTTTTGACGTCGTGTTTCGCGATCAATGGCATGACCCGCCTTCCAAACACCAACAATGTCACGTGTGGCCTTGATATCGGCCAGAGGATTACCATTAACGAGCATCAAGTCAGCTCGCTTGCCAGGCTCGATCCGGCCACGGTCGTCCAGACCAAAACTGTCGGCGGCCCGTGACGTCGCAGCAGCCAATGCCTGCTGATTGGTCAAGCCGGCCGATACGAGCAATTCCAGTTCATGGTGCATGCTCGCGCCCTGTGTTGTCCCCGGATTCGGCGCGTCGGTACCGGCGAGTATTGGCACACCAGCGGCTTCCAGTGTCGCAATGTTGTAGTGCAGGTTTTCCGCGGTATTCACCGCAGCGTCACGTTTGGGAAAAGTTCGGGCCAGGCCACTGCGATCGGCATCCAGCAGCATCGGTCCAATGTGATCATCGTTGATCAGCGTCGCGACGGTCACCGGTCCGGTAATGTT
>JBPCVB010000346.1:0-5085 GCA_051010855.1 Pirellulaceae bacterium
CCGGAAACGATGAACGATACGTTTGTCGAACAGATCGTTTCCTCCGCCAAGGCCGCTATCGACAAGGCGGTGGAGATGGGTGTGGCCGACCCCGAACGCGTTGGTGTTGGCGGGCACAGTTACGGCGCGTTTATGACCGCCAACCTGCTGGCTCGTTGCGACCTGTTCAAGGCCGGCGTTGCCCGCAGCGGCGCTTACAACCGGACCTTGACGCCGTTTGGATTCCCGTCAGAACGACGTCCGTTCTGGGAAGCCAGCGATGTGTACTTCAAGGTGTCGCCATTTATGCATGCCGACAAGATTAATGAGCCAATTCTGTTGATCCACGGCGAAGCCGACAACAATAGCGGGACGTTCCCGGTGCAGTCCAAACGCATGTATCAGGCGATCAAGGGCAATGGTGGCACCGTGCGTCTGGTGATGTTGCCGGCCGAATCACACGGATACCGGGCCCGCGAATCGGTGCTGCACACGCAGGCCGAGATGATCGAGTGGTTTGACACGCATGTGAAGAACGCGGGATCCACAGGGGCTGGTGAATTGGGCGGCCAATAACCTGTCAAAAACCCGAGTTTTTACCGTCCACAAATCTGGCGTGCTGCGTGATTACCATTACGCAGCACCCATTTGCTTCAACTCTTACGCAAAAGCCGAACCGGAACCAGCACGTTTGTGCTCTGATCCACGTAGGGCCAAATGTGGTCCGCTAAACTGCGAAGTGTAGCGACTATGGTGTTAAGTGCCGGGGTTCAATCGAAAAGAACAACCAGGAACTGAATACACTTCTCATCCGACGGAGACTGTCGTGAAAAAGACCATGATCGGGCTGCTGGCCCTGGCGTTTTTGGCCACGTGCTGTGTTACGGAGTCATTCGCCCAGCAGAAAAAGGAAAAACAGGAAGAAGCCAAACAGGATGAGGGCAAACAGCGTCGGGGACGCCGGGGTCGCCGCGGACGACGGTCGCGTCCGGACAACGCTCCGAAGGTTGGCGATGTGGCGCCGGTGTTCACTCTGAATTCGCTCGACGGAGAATCGGAAACGGACATCGCGTCCTTTCAGGGAGACCGGCCGGTCGTTCTGTTTTTTGGCAGCTACACGTGACCGCCTTTTCTGCGTCAGGTTGGCGCAATGGAACAGATGTATCAGGACTACAAGGATATCGCCGAATTCCGCATGGTCTATATCACCGAGGCCCACGCGATCGACAGCGACTGGCCCATGGGAGTTGCCGAGGAAAAGAACATCAAGCAGCACACCGAATATGACGAACGCTGTGCCACCGCCGAAATGCTGATCAGTGATGAGGAGTTGACCATTCCCACGCTGATCGATGGAATGGACAACGCGGTTAATCAGGCCTACCGGGCGCACCCGGATCGTGTGTTCCTGATTCGCTCCGACGGACGGTTGGCTGTGGCTGCCGAACGCGGACCATGGGGATTCGCGCCCGGACTGGAAGCTGCCCAGGAGTGGCTGGCCGATTTCAGGGAAAACGGCAGCGAACCGGAACTGCCTGAAGGGTTACTGGAAGCCGCCGATGAACGCGCTGCGGCCAAAGACAAGAAATCAGACGACAAATAGCCGTTTGACGACGAAGCCGGAATGAATGTGGCACAGACCCTCAGGGGTGTGTCAACAGGTGCTAGTCGCTTTCGTGGAAAACGATACCCCAGTCATCGGTGTCATTGCGATTGAGCAGGCGGCTCGGGTCGGTGCCGTTGCTCTCCACATCGGATCCCCGCGAATACAGGATGAATCCTTCGTCGGTTACCTCGTATTCATAGGGCTGACCGGAGAATAAATCGAGATGACTTGTCGATTCGGAGACGTTCGGCAGATCGGTGAGTAGTTCGGGGAAGTCTCCATGGTTTTGGCGATACCGCCGAATGGCAAGTGCCAGGCCAACGATTCGATGCTCGTTGAGACAACGGAGCTCGCGTTGATTGATTTTTGTCAGGTCAACGCACAAAAGTGAAATAGCGGCCGTGGCAAGATCGGTAGCCGAGGCCAATGCCAGGTTCGCTGCGCTAGCTGTTTGTGATTCCAGTTGTTCGCGTCGTTGCCGGGACGTTTTGTTCACCTCAGCGAGTGCACGGGTTCGCCCAGCGTCGTCGTCTATTCGCCACGCCGTATCGTTGTCATTGAACAACTGGTTGATGCTGCGAATCACAGGGTCCCAGTCCCTTATGCTGCGGATTTTGGATTCCAGCAAACGAGCCTGCAAGTCATTGAGCCCGAGATCCTCACCAAAAAACTTGAGCACTTCGTTCATAGATCGATTGCGGGCGGTCCACGCGACAGCATCCAGGACCAGGGCACGATCGCATACAAATATGACATCCGGTTCGATCAGACGTTTGCGCACACCCCATTCACGCTCAAGAGTTTGCCACTCGGCGGCCATTAACTCGATTGGACTGGAAGCCACAGCAGCCATGGCGTCGCAAGCCTGATCATGCAGAGCCATGCCAACCAGCGCCACCACCAGGCAATCGCCGTTCAACAACTGATTGGAAAGACCTCGTAATGCCTGGATGTCATCGAGGCATTCGTCCAGGTTGTCTTCACCCAGCATTAGTGTCGCATGTACCTGCAGCCAGCGCCCGGTATTGCGAACGCACTGAACGTGTGGCAGCAAGCAACTGGCGACCAGTTCAGAATCGGAAACTTGCAGAGCGACATGATAGTACTGCCGCTTTGCCGCAGCGTGTATCGTTTCCCTGGCGTAATTGTTCGACTCGACCCATTCAAATAATTCAGGGTAATCGTCGGGTTGCCAGTAACGGCGAGTTGCGGAGTTGAAAGAGTCGGTGATATTCCAGTCAAAACTGGTCATGGGTCGCCATTCAGGCCACGGAGGCCCGGCTCCTGCGCGACGCAAGTACGGTATCGGGTCGAGGCCCTCCATTCCCAAAATTGGAATTAGCACGATCGCCGCGTTGTTCTCAGTCGTCACCGCATCACCAAGCCTCTGGTTGATGATGTTCAGAAAATCAAGCTCACCAGACTCCCTTTGCGGACCTGTGAAATGCGTCGTCTCGGGGGAAATGGTGTACGGAGGTTCGCTCGCTTCCTGCCACGCTGCAGCCGGGCCGGTAAGGACGAGACAAATCGTCAAGGCAAACACGCAATAAAGCCTTACACACATGGATTGACGATTTGGTTTGGGAACGGTTGATTGAAACGAGTCGACCAGTACAGCCCCGGTTACGACACGATTAATTCCAGTAGAACTGAAACACCGGCTGGAATCTACTGCTCCCAGCACCACCGTTGTTAGCCTTGCACGTAATCAGCTGCCACTATGCGGTTGGCCGATTTTGCCATCGGTAGGCTGGCCTGAGCCGAGATTGACAAACGTTTTCTGCGGGTCCTGTATGAACTTGTGCCGGAAATGGCCGGTCAGTTGCCAGTCCAGTAGCCGCGGTCGTCCCATCAGATTAAGCAGGATAGCCGAGGCCACGATCGCGCCGCTGATCGGTGCCGGCTCCAGTTGCTGCCCTTCACCAATGGCATACAAGCAGAGGCTGACCAGCACAGAAAGCAACGGGATCACAAAGACCCGGTCGTATCCCGGAATGATCAGCCTGCGGGTGCGTACGCGACCCAGCCAGCTGATGGGCGGTGCCGTGCCACGTAAGTAACTGAACAGCCGGGACACCACGCAGGTGATTGCGATGACAAACGCCAACCCGATCATGGCTGGCATGAGCCGGCCGTTGCCGATTTCCAACAGCCGAACAATGGACGCAGTGCCCAGTCCACAGGTCATTCCGAGAAACAACCTGTCCGATGTTTTCAATTCCACCGCCGGTGGCATGGGATACAGCCAGGCAAAGGGCCAACCGAGCGAGTGGCTGCTGCCCTTGAGCCGTTCCTTTAGCGGACCTGCGATTCGCTGGTGTTTGCGTAACGTTCTCAAACACCGCATGTTTCCGTCGTAGATCACCGGCAACAATCCAAGCAACGGCAGCCATGCCAGGTGTCCCAAATCAAGCAACAACGGCAAGCTGCTCACAACCAGCAAGATGATCCACGCGTGGATTCTTGCGCCGCCGTCCCAGATCACCATGGCAGCGACAAAGGTCCAGGCAACAAGGAACGCAACCAGCGTTGAGTAGATCGCGTAACCGCCCCAGGCAGTAATTGCCGCAAAGATGCACAGCACGACAACATCGCGCGGGCCCGGGATTAACGAACCGAACGGTAGCCGATTTTTATCGGGCAACCACGGGGAATGTATCAGCCAGTTGCGGTACTGCTCATCCACCAGAGGATGCCCCGAGCCGGCGCGCCACATTCCGTAGATGCCCACGACGATAATCGCCCAAATGTCACGTACACGCAGGAACTGGTCGACCTGAACCCCGGCGATGAACGGCTCCTGCAACGACCAGATCATGACAACCGCAAACGGGATCGCGGAAACCACTAACATCGTTACCAGCCAGTTAGGTGGCAGCAACGGCCGGATGATACGCAACCAGCGGTTCATTGGGATTCCATTACCTCGAAATAGGCCAGAATACTTTCCATCAATTGAGGGTGAACAAGTTGTTCGAGGACTTCTTCCAGCGGTCCGCCGGCTTTTGATTGCCGTCGCAACTCGGCGACCGTTCCGTCTGCGGCAATTTGTCCGTGACGTACCACGATGACACGACCTGCCAGCTCTTCCACCAGTTCCCCAACGGGAGTCGTAAGCACGACAGTCGCTGCCTGTTTTTGAATCAGACGTTGCAGAATTCGTTTGAAGGCAAAAATCCCCGCCGGATCCAGTCCACCGGAAAAAGGTTCATCCAGCAGCATGATCGGGGCCTGACTGATCACGGCCGAGCACAACGTGATTTTTTTCTTCTGGCCACTGGAATAGCTTCGCATCGGCCAGTCGCCTTCGCGCACCAGTTGAAACAATTGCAACAACTGATCGGCGTGTTCCATGGCCCACAGCGGTTCGATTCCGTAGAGGCCTGCGATTTGCAGCAAATACTCTCTCCCCGTAACTTCACCGGGTAACCAGACGTCGTCGGGGAGGTACACCGTCTGGCTGCGAATCGCGACCTCATCCTTGATGGAGCGGCGTCTCA
>JBPCVB010000347.1:0-2579 GCA_051010855.1 Pirellulaceae bacterium
ATCCTGCGGAAACCGGGCCAGGAATTCATCGACAGAGGCCACTTCACCAGCGGATTGTCGCAGATCGAGTTCCCGTTTGATCAGTGCGTGCAATAGCTTGTGGCGATCGGAGGAGCCTGGACAGCGCGCGACGAACTCTTCAATAGACGCCGACCCCGATGATGACCTGGCCTCCTGGAACTTGTCACAAAGCGCGGCGATCTCGCGATCCGACAGGTTTGATCGGTCGTCGCCGGCCTCAGTCATGACTCAATCCTGATACTTTGAATCATCGGGTCGGTCCGTACTTGCCAAAAAGAGGATACGGGTGCGCATTGGCGTCAGACACATGGCAGATCCATCATTCTATTCAGTGCGTCCCCAAGGGGGCAATCTTGCAATGCGGCCTGTTAATTGGGGTGTTTTACCTACACGAACAAACAATCCTGAAAGGAATCTCTGATTTCGTTGCATCGCCAGAATCCAAAATTATACTTGGTCTGCTATCGCCGATGCCCCTGGGAGAAAAAGACATGGCCGACAAAAAAGAAAAGTCTCTGGAGATGCGGATCGCAGAACTGGAAGACAAGCTGCAGCAGCATGAAATCTCGGAGGAAGACCTCAAGACCTATCGCAAGGTGGCGGCGGTGTTGCACGGCCAGTCCGCGCAAGGATGTGTGGTTCACCAATGCACAACGGTCGCTTCAACCGTCGTGCGGCAATGCACGATGGCCCAGAGCGGGTGTGTGGTTCATCAATGCACGACTGCTCCTCAGGCCCAGGCCGGCTGTGTGGTTCATCAATGTACGACTGTTCCGCAGGCCCAGGCCGGCTGTGTAGTCCATCATTGCGCTAATGCTCCGCAGGCCCAGGCTGGTTGCGTGGTTCATCAATGCACGACAGCTCCTCAGGCCCAGGGTGGTTGCGTCGTTCACCAATGCACTACTCAGGTTCCCGGACCGGGGACCGGCGGCGGCGGCGGTGGCGCACCTGGCTTCGGTACAGGCGGCGGTGGCGAATTTGGCAACTTGGGTGGCAACTGATCACCGAAAAACAAGCCAGGCAAGCAGTGTCGAGTGATGTCGTTTTTCCCGTCATGCCTTTTGCGGATGCGGGTCGCCCCTCCATGGGCGTCAGCCTGATCGCCGCGCATGCAAAGCAGGCGGGCTACTCGACATCGGTGCTGTATTTCAATCTCGCGCTCGCCCGGCGTATGGGCAAGACGCTGTATCAGCAGATAGCCAATGGCTACGCGCCGGACATTTTGGTTGGTGAATGGTTTTTTGCCGACATGGTATACGGAGATGAGATACCGGATGCCGACACCTACATCCGCGATATTTTTCCGCGTCATGTCCACGGCAACGAACTAATCGACCAGTTGCTGGAATTGCGCCGCCAGCGAGAAGAGTATCTGGACCAATGTTGCCGCGAAATTCTCGCCGAGTCGCCACGCATCGTGGGATTCACCACCACCTTTCATCAAACCTGCGCTTGCCTGGCGGTCGCACAGCGACTCAAGCAAAATCCCAACGCACCATGGATTGTGTTTGGCGGTGCGAATTGCGAAGGAGCAATGGGTCTGCAACTGATTCGCTCGTTCGATTGCATTGATTTTGTATGCAGCGGCGAAGCGGATGTCAGTTTTCCCGCTCTGCTGGGGCAATTGCTGGGCGGCGATCGAACAGCACCCATTCCCGGTGTGCTGCGGCAGGGAGAGGCTGAAGAAGTTACACAGGCCGAGCCCGTGAAAGACATGGATGCCCTGCCCTTCCCCGATTTTGATAACTACTTCGCAACGCTCGCGGATTCGCCACTAGCTAACGAGATTCAGGGTCAGCTGGTGTTTGAAACGTCCCGTGGTTGTTGGTGGGGCGACAAACACCACTGCACATTCTGCGGATTGAATGGACACACGATGGCGTTTCGGTCCAAGAAGCCGGAACGTGCCCTCGAGGAGATTGAGTATCTTGCGGCACGTCACTCGACCAAAAATCTGGGATGTGTTGATAACATTCTGGACATGCGTTACGTCGATTCCCTGTTTCCTCAACTGGCCGAACGGGGACTGGAGCTTGACATCTTTTACGAAGTCAAGGCGAACTTGCGTTACGAGCAACTGACAAAAATGCGCGACGGCGGACTGACAGAAATCCAGCCGGGTATCGAAAGCTTCAGCAACGAGGTCCTCAAGCTGATGGACAAGGGATGCACGGCCGCACACAACGTCCAGCTTTTGAGGTGGTGCCAGGAACTGGGAATCAACGTCGCCTGGAACATACTGGCGGGATTCCCGGGAGAATCACCCTCGGAATACGAAGCCACCGCGCGGCTCGTACCGCAAGTCACCCACCTCGCGCCGCCGTGTTCATGTTCGCTCGTGCGACTCGATCGCTTCAGTCCCTTTCATTTGCAGGCCGACAAGTACGGATTCAAACGGGTCCGCCCCGCCCGCGCGTATTTTTATGTTTTTCCATTGGGCCGGCGGGAACTTGAAAAACTCGCGTATTATTTCGATTTCGATTACGCAGATGAACGCGACCCCAACGAATACCTGTCGCCCGTGATCCGTGAAGTCCAGTTATGGATCGACTCACATC
>JBPCVB010000348.1:0-4800 GCA_051010855.1 Pirellulaceae bacterium
GCCTGGTTGTACGTGACTTTCAGGTTTTGATTGACGCGTGAAATCTCGTCGATTACCTGACTGGCGGCCACGTTTTTGTGCGGCCGCACTGAGTAGACCGCTTCCAGGTACAGCCCCTGTTTGACGCTTTGCATGGAAACCAGACTGAATGTCTCGAACAACTTTCCAAGCGTGGCTTCCAGATTGGCCTCGGGATGTTCGCCATGTGGCAGCTGCACGCAGAGCAGCCGCTCGGGGATAATTCGTGCTGCACCAAAATTGGAGATGTACATCCAGACGATCACGCCGCAATTCAACACTGTGGCGATCACCGCAACAGTGTAAAACCGTGTGCCGCACGCCATGGCAATTGCCATGACAAAGAAGATAAAGGCCACGTCGCGTGTTTCCTTGATCGCATTGCGAAACCGCACAATCGACAGGGCTCCAACCAGTGAGAACGCGCGAGCAATGTTGCTGCCGACCACGACCATGATCAACGTGGTGACAAGGCCGAGTAACAGCAGCGACTGCACATATGACTGGGAATAGCCGGTGCCGCGGTGTGTCCAGCGGTAAACCTGGGCGATGGCGGCCGAGCAAAGAACGCTGAGTAACAGCGCAATAACTACCTCGATATTGCTTAAGTAGTCACCTTGCCCGCCCTGGGCATTTAGTTGCTTTATCAGCTCGTCCATTGCAATTCAGAAGTTGCCGCGCCAAATGGCGCGCAGAAACAGGGATAGGGGCCGGGCGAGCAATGGGCCACCAAACAATATGTCGCGGAATCCTGCGATCAAACCAAAAACCACGACCGACACCGGTTTTTCAATGCCTACAACCGGCACAATCGGCCGAACAACTTGCTTACAGGCCTCAAAACTGCACGAGCACGTCGTAGGCGACATGCGTGCCAACCGCGACACCGAAACCGCGGATCAGAAACACCATGCAAAAGAACGCACTGGCCACAACTCGGACCATAAAACCGGTCAGTTCAAAGGGGCGGCCGGCGGGATTGAGAAATTCATAATGGGCCGCGGCAAACAACAGACTTGTCAGGGCCACCGCGATCAGAATGGCGCCGACCCGATTCACCCCGAGTTTGACGAAGACAATAATCAGGATCGGCAATAACATTAGCCGAAATACCAGCTCTTCGTACAAACCAGCGCCGCAAAACGACACAAACGTGGCCCAGCTTAGAGGCCGCGCTGCAGATCCGTTTTCACTGGACAACGTCATCAGTGGCAGCGACGGATCGGTGTACTCCAGCAGGAAAAGCTGTTGGGCCCGGGCGGCCCACAAAACGATCAACGCCAGTCCCAGTGACTCGATCGTCATGCCCGCCAGCACCAATGGGCGAACTCGCCAGTGATCGCGGCGACGATGGTGAATCCAGAACAGAATGACTGTCGTCAACAAGGGCAGCACCAGGATTTCCCCGGCACCAATCCAGTCGAGAAACCCTGACAGCCACACGTCCAGCCCATTGCGGATCGACTGGTTATCGAGAAAGACGACGCCAAGTTCGTAGACCAGCAGAAACGGCAGGACATAAATCAGACAAACAATCGGCCGCAACGTTTCCAGTTGATAATGGCGACGCTCGCGCAACAGCGACCCCGGCGCGCTATCAATCCGTGACAGGGTTAGCTGACGATTCATGAATCCGTTCTTGATCTGGCGGGCGTACTCTCGGATCGGCAGGCCCGTTCGGACAATTTAGTGACTGCCCGCCCGTCGGCCAACGCGAAATCGAATGCCGAAAGCATCGTTACCAGTCGATTGCTGGCAAACCACGGGTAAGCAGAAAGTCATTGATCGTGGAAAATGGCCGGCTGCCAAAAAAACCGCGGTGTGCCGACAGGGGTGACGGGTGGGGCGACTGGATCACCAGGTGTTTGCTTTCATCGATCAGGGATTTTTTTCTCTGGGCGGGTTTGCCCCACAGGACGAAAGCGACATGGTCGCAGTGCTCGCTGGTTCGCTGGATAATCGCGTCGGTAAACGACTCCCACCCTTGACGCCGGTGTGAATTTGCCTGGCCGCCGCGCACCGTAAGCACCGTGTTTAGCAACAATCCGCCTTGTCGCGCCCAGGCCGACAGGTCGCCGCGGGCGGGTTGGGGGCGACCTGTGTCATCGCCCAGCTCGCGGAAAATGTTTTTGAGCGAAGGCGGCAAGTCCACGCCATCCGGCACCGAGAAACTCAACCCGTGGGCCTGACCCGAACCGTGATAAGGGTCTTGCCCGAGGACGACAAACCGCACCTGGTCGGGCCCGGTTAGTTCCAACGCCCGAAACACATCGCCCGCTACCGGAAAAACCTCATGTTTCGATCTTTCCCGGGTTACAAATTCGGACAAGCTGGCCCACTCGGACAATTCAAACTGATCGGCCAGCAACTGTGTCCACGATGAAGAGCGGGGCCAGTGGGTCAGCAACTCACATTCAGAAAACGCTGCCGATGACTTCATTTCAAACGGTTCCGCCAAAAACTAACCCGGTTACGTTACCAAAAATTTGTGGCAAAATGTGTGAAAGGATTCAAAACCATGATTCCGACCGCTACACCGCCGCTCGCGACTGCCACCGTGGATTTTCCCAAATACGATGAGCGTATCCGTCGACCTGCCGAGGAAAAAAACCCGGAGTTTCAACACGATGGACATCTGCGTCACCTGATCAACGCGGGGCAATTGACTCCGGATCTGGTCAATTCGCTGTGCAACATGGCTGACCAGATTCGATTGCTGTCACGTGACCGGCATTCGGCCAACGCCCTGCGGGAATTGCTGAGTCACCGACGGGCCATGCTGTATTTCACCCAGCCCTCGACACGTACGTTTTTGTCCTTTATGGCGGCCTGTCAGATTCTGGGGCTGACGTGCAACGAGGTGCGCGATCCCAAAACGTCGTCTGAGGTGAAACGCGAATCGCGAATGGACGCCATTCGCATGTTCAGCAGCTATTTCGACATCATCATCATGCGAAGTCCCCTGGCGAGTTTTGCCGAGGCATGTTCCTACCTGATGACCGATCTGGCCAGCCTGAACAAACGCTGGGTGCCGATCATCAATGCCGGTGCCGGAGCCGATGAACACCCCACTCAGGCCTTGCTGGACATTTACACGCTCAAGCGAACTTTCAATTTCACCGACCGCGATGGCAACGATACGTTGCGCGAATTGCAATCACGCCATCCCGATCTGGGACGTGGCCTGTCCAACAAGACATACACCTTCTGCGGAGATATCGGGCGTGGTCGCACGGTGCGTTCGTTGGCAATTGTGCTGGCCCAGTACGACGGCATCCGCATGAACTTCGTGTCACCCGACGATCCGAGCCTGCGTCTGCATGACGATTTAAGGGACCGGCTAACTGCACATGGAGTGCAAGTTCGCGAATACCACTCACTCGATGACAGCGAACTACTCGGCCAAACCGATTGCCTGTACATGACGAGGATCCAGCGAGAACATAACTCGCCCAATGACGAATTTCGTATCCGTCAGCTTGATCTGTCGCTGTTTCAGCTAACGCCTGAGCGAGCCGCGCAGTTGAAGGAATTCACTCCGATCATGCACCCGTTCCCGCGGGATAGCGAGGTGCAGGAAATTCCCGAAGCGATCGATGTGGATCCGCGAGCCATGTACTTTCGCCAGGCACGTAACGGGATGTGGATCCGCGCCGCGTTGCTGGTGCATATGTTCGATATGGAAAACGAACTGGAAGCGCTGGCTGCCGGCGGACGATAGGCATCCCGACGCTGCTCCACTCCCGGGTGACCGCGCCGTTTACTTGTCGTCGTTACTGGTCGTTCTTCAGTTGTTTGTATTCGTCAGACTGGACGAATTCGCGAAACTCTGGATTGGATTCCAGTGCGAGTTCATCAAGGCTGTATCCGAACCGATCGCACATCTCCCGAACCGTTTTGGCGGCCTCAACGAAATTTCCCAGTTGAATCTGGATTCCAACGTTGGCAATGTACGCGGGTTCGTATTCCGGTTCCTTGTCCAAAGCCTTGCGAATCACGACAGCGGCCTCGTCCCACTTTTCCTGCGAGGAAAACAAGGCTCCCTGTAACCAATACATATGCGCGTCACCACCAACCGACTGTTGAAGGATTTCGATGGCTTCGTTGGCCTTGTCCATCTCGTTGTTCATGGCGTACAGATCGATGCACACCAACTGGCACGACGGATCGTTGGGAAACGCCGACTGATAGTCCTCGATAGCCCGGCGATAGGCATTGTCGGAAACCTGAATAGAGGCTCGCAGTCGGTTAATCAGGACGGCCTTTTCCTGCTGCAGTTCCTCGGGCAGTTTGTGATAAAGTTCGAGGGTACGCTGATGCTGACCTGCCTGGGCAGTACTCATAAATTCCTGCATCAATTGTCCCTGCTCGACCATCGTTTTGCTTTTGCCCGTCAAACGGTCGATCACCGACGGCTCCAGCAAGTCGCTGGCCAGATAGATCAGACGCCGAAACGTCTCGGACATGTTTTCGCCGGACATAAATACATACATGTCCAGACCCTTCAATCGTCCGTCGTTGTCCTTGACCACATACCAGTGATGAAAATTACAGGCGCCCCCGGAATCCACGAATCGCATCATGGTTCCCTGACCTTCATCCCACAGCTTGGTACCGATAAAGGTGTAACTGCTGCCCGGCTGGGCCAGCGCCTGAAACAACTGGGATTCCGTTTGCCCGGCACTGCGGGCAAAGGAACTCATCTGCGATCCCGACAATAATCCTGATGCCGAAAAACGCAGCATCGATTCCAGGTTGGCCAGCCTGGAGAATTCGGCTTGA
>JBPCVB010000349.1:0-3844 GCA_051010855.1 Pirellulaceae bacterium
AACCTGGCGTATCATTGGATATATCGATCCAGTTTCACTGGAATATCCACTAACTTTTACCAACCACTCCCGGACCAGCCACGATGACAGCAGTATTTGACCAGCACGGGTTGAGATTCCAGTATCCCCAGAACTGGCAGTTGCAAGAGAGTCATTCTGAAAACGATGCGCTGGAAGTTTACTTGTCGGCTCCATCGGGAGCTTTTTGGTCGCTGGTTGTCTTTGATCGTGCTACCGACAAACAGCAGCTGGTGGATCACGTGATTGTTTCGCTGGACGAGCAATATGACAGTCTGGAGAAGACGCTCGCCACCGATGAGATCGCTGGCATCACGATGAGCGGGTATGACATCCATTTCTATTGCCTCGATTTGCTGGTTACCACCTGTTTGCGCGTGGCAGACGTGGGAGATGTCAGTCTGATGTTGATGTATCAGGCGGAGAATCGCGAATTTGATCAGCAGGAACTGGTGTTCAAGGCCATTACGACCAGTTTGCTGTCGGGTTTGACTTCCGATGCCGGCCCGGTTTCATAGCAAGGTGGATCGGCCGGCTGCGTGCCAGCGTTTTGCAAATTTTACAATTTTCAAGACCTGGCAAAATTGCATTCAAGGTTTGATTGTTCGGGTTTGGTGGGCTCACGATGCGACTAAACCGATCTTCGGAACTTTGGCACGCCATCTGCGAAGTAAATTGGCGAAGAACACTTTCAGCATCGTCGGTCGCACCCTGCGGCCAACTGTCAGCCAGACAGGGATGTCGACCGTAAATCTTAGGCACCACCGCCGGGGTATGGCGGATCAGATTTTTGCGACAGTCAACGCCGGTTGAATGGCCGGGTGGCTTGTTATGCAGCCATTTTTTTACGGTAAAAGGGCCCGCCTGCCGAAGTCGCCAGGCGGGCCCTTTTTTTTGAGTGCCAAAAACCAGCAAGAAATCTGCTCTGTCCGGTGTCTTACCTTGGCGAAGGACGATATCTCGCTCGCGTCGGTTTGTAATTCCGTTGTTGGTTTGTGACAATTGGAGCAGCGAGTCAATCGCGTTCTTCACCAGTCCACGAATTCACAAAGGAGCTGGTTATGGCGGCCTCCAACAGACGCACATTTCTTCAAGGCGTTGGCAGCGGGATGTTGATCGCAGGTCTCGGCAGCAATCTGGCGCTGGACCTGGGTGTGGCCAGCGCGGCCGATCTGCGTCCCCCGGGTATCAATCCCCGGGATGACCTCGGTCCGTGGATCACGCGGATGCAGGAAATGGCACCGGATCAATTGCAAGTGAAAATGGCAGAGGAACTGGCCGCCGGTAACGTGGACTTGCGACAACTGACTGCGGCCGCGGCGCTGGCCAATGCGGAAACATTTGGCGGACAGGATTATGTGGGCTACCACGCGGAGATGGCTCTGGTGCCCGCGCTGGAAATGTCACGTGAGCTGCCAGCTGGTCGTCAGGCGTTGCCGGTACTCAAGGTTTTGTACCGCAACTCCGCTCGCATTCAGCAATTCGGTCCCCAGCGTAAAACTTTGCAGCCAATCGCCATCGATTCACCGGCCCGCGCCGAGTCGGTCGATCAGTTTGGTCCGGAACTGCGTCGTCTGGTCCGCGATGCGGATATGGACAAGGCGGAAGAGCTGTTCTATCAGACGATCGGTGAAAACAATGAATTGGCATTTAACACCTTGCTTTACACGATTGCCGACGAAGTCGATGTACACCGGTTTGTGCTGGCCTATCGCGGCATGTCATTGATCGATGTTGCGGGACTGCAGCACTCCCACACACTGCTGCGTCAGTGCGTACGGCATTGCGTGGACTTTGAAACCAATCGCAAACGCAAGGGCAAGCCGGAGTCGCCGATTCGCCAGCATTTGCCGCACCTGGTCGACGAGTACAAACTGGCTTCGTCAAAGCCCGGTACGCGTATGCCCGATGACGAATGGGTCGAGCGGTTTGCCATGACGATTTACAATTCCAGCAAATTCGATGCGAGCACAGCGGTTGCCGAAGCACTGTCCGACGGCATCGCCCCTGCGGCAATTTGCGAAGCGATTTCACTGGCGGCCAACCAGTTGACTTTGCGGCAGCCCGGTAATCCGTTGCGTACGCACGGGGCTTCGGCCGGAGTTCATGGCAGTGACGCTGCCAATGCCTGGCGACACATGACTGGACACGCCAATGACTTTAACAAGCAGGTGGGCTTGCTGGTTTCCGCCTGGCACACCGGCCGGTATCAGGAATGGCAACACGATCCATATCCACTGGAAGACCACTTTGAAAAAGTGACTTCGGACCAGCCTCAAGAGCTGCTGGGGATTTGTGAGGAAGCAATCCGCGGCAATGATCAACCTACCGCGGCGGCCGCCATGCATCGCTACGGGGAAGGCGATCAGGATCCACGACCGGCGTTCGATTTACTGCTGCGGTACGCCATCAGCGAGGATGGCCGGTTACACAGCGAAAAATACTATCGCACGGTCGCCGAGGAGTTCGCACTGGCGCGTCCTGCGTTTCGCTGGCGTCATCTGGTTGGTCTGGCCCGCGTCACCGCCAGCGCCTTTGCCTACGATGTCGAAGACAATCACGGCCATCGCGCACCGGGATACGAACAGGCCTGTGAGTTGCTCGGCCTAGACGGGTAAACAGGTCGTCCTCAACGCGACATCAGGGAATCTTCCACACCATCACCGTTTCGTGGACACCGCTGGTAACTTCCGTGTCGGCAACAAACACAATGTTGTCGCCGCTGCTCAGGACCTCTGATTCCTGTGCCCAATGGTCAATCCACTGTCGCATGCTGTTCAGTTCGAGGGAATCCATTCGCACCGGTGCGATCCCCCACAGCAGGCACATGCGATTGACTACCGCAGCCCTGTCGGTAACGCCAAGCGTGGGTATGAAATTGCGTTGCTTGGATTTGGCGACCGCCGCTTTGGAATCCGACGTGGCGATCACAACGAGTTTGGCGTCAACCCGTCGCGCAATCAGTGCCGCTCCGAATACGACGGCTTCGGTGATCCCTTGTTTTTCCACAATCTCAGGTGCCAGTTGCCGGGACGGGCGACCACGAAGTGCTGTTTCTGTTTCCGCCTGAATCTTTTGCATCATCGTGACTGCGTCCAGCGGGAAATCGCCGATGGCCGTTTCGCCGGACAACATACAGGCGTCCGCGCCGTCGAGAATGGCGTTAGCTACGTCACTGGCTTCGGCTCGAGTCGGCTGGCGATTGGTATGCATGCTCTCCAGCATTTGAGTAGCCACAATCACCGGTTTGCCCATGCGACTACAGGTCTTGATGATACGTTTCTGGGCCAACGGAGTCTTCTCAATCTCGATTTCCACACCCAGATCGCCCCGTGCCACCATAATCGCATCGGCAGCGTCAATGATGTCCTCGAGTTCATCCAGCGCTTCACGCTTTTCGATCTTGGCAATGACCATGGCTGAGCTATTGTGCTTGTGCAACAACTGCTGAAGTTCCCGGATCTCCGAGGCCTTGCGCACAAAGCTGAGACTGACGAATTCGATCTCGTTCCCGGCCGCCCAGATGGCGTTTTCGCGATCCCTGTCCAGAAGCGCCGGTACGCCAAGACTCACACCCGGCAGATTCATACCCTGACGCGAACGAATCAAACCGCCATTGACGACCTCGCATCGCGCTTCGTCCGCAGTTTTTTCCATAACAGTCAGCCGCACGAGGCCATCGCCGATGACTATCTGATCGCCTTCGTCGATTTCATCAATCAACGTCGCGTAACTGCAGGCAAGTTCCCGTGGTTCGCCCGGGTCGCGTCGCTGCACGAAGCGAACCTCCTGTCCGGGGGCCAGTTGCAACGGATCAGTATGCAAC
>JBPCVB010000350.1:0-6475 GCA_051010855.1 Pirellulaceae bacterium
GTTCCTGATCGACCAGGGTGCCGATGTTAACGGATTTGGCTATTGCGGCGGTACGCCGCTCACGGCAGCAGTCAATTATTCCAATATTGAAATGACTCGAGCTCTTCTGGAGGCCGGGGCCGATCCGAACCGGGGAGCCGAGGAGACCGGCGAAACGCCCTTGCACGCTGCAGCAATCCGAGGAGCGAAGCCGAGCGCTACCGAATGTGTACGTCTTCTACTGGACGCCGGAGCGAACCCCAACGCGAAAACGAATCCCGATATTCCCTCGAATCGTTATCTCGGCGGCAACGTGGCAACTTGCGAAGAAACACCGCTTCATTTGGCCGCCGCTTACGGTGACCCCGAAATGATCCAATTGTTGATCCGGGCGGGCGCCGACACCGGTGCACAAGACGCACACGGACAAACACCACTCAATTGGTATGCACGATTCCAGCGAAAGCACGACGCAGGTCAAATGGCTCCTCGTGAAGTAGCCAAACTGTTGTTTCCGCGTCCAGCGACTTTCTTTAACGGTGATAAGCCAAACCTGGGATTGATGTCCTACTGCGGGCTCGCCGACTACTTGCGACATTGGCTAGCCAATGGTTACGCGGTTTCCGACGGCATGCTGCACGATGCCTGCTGCGGTCGGGGCGGATTTCGTGGTTTCTTCGCGGACAACCACTATCCTCATTGGCCAAAGGGCTTTCGGGAAACGGTTCGTGTGCTTCTCGCGCACGGCGCCGATGTAAACGCAAGGAATGAACCAGGCAACAAAAAATATGAAGGCTGCAAACCGTGGGTGACTAATCGCGAGACGCCATTACACTACGCGGCCGGTGCATGGGACGTAGATATCGTGCAGCAGTTGCTGGATGCAGATGCTGACAAGACGCTCGCCAACGATCATGGAGAGACTCCGTTTGACTGGGCTATCAAGTACTCGGCGCCCATGGAAGTCGTCAATCTGCTGGACTTTGACGGCAACCCAAGGCGGAACGACGAACTGGTTGGTGCAACGCTCGCCGGCGACCTGGAGAAGGTCAAGGAGTTGATTGAGGCCGGTGCGGATCCAAATAGCTGCGACGTTAACGGAATGGGGACGCTGCTTAATTTTCATCCCGAGGTCACCGAGTACTTGCTGGCGAAGGGCGCTGACCCAAATCTTCAACGCAACGAAAATATCCTACCCGTGCTTTCAGGGATCGTTGGGTATAAGGAACTGGTGAAGCTTATGCTGGACGCGGGTGCCAACGTGAATCGCGCGTGCGAGCACAATCACGAAACCCCTTTGCATTTTGCTGCGTCGGGCGGCGATATTGAACTGGTCAAGATGTTGTTGGACGCGGGTGCCAACCCAAACGCCAAAACCAAACCCCGCATGAAGACTTTTGCCCTGTGGCGTGACGCGCGTGTGAAAGGCGAAACGCCATTGCACCGCGCCGCTGCCTGGGGCAGTCCCGAAGTGATACAGCTGTTGCTTGATTCCGGAGCGAATCCGCAGACAGTTGACATTAACAAGGACACTCCACTCAGCTGGGCCAGCTGGTATTGGCGGGACAAGTCAATCATTGACCAACTCTACTACGAAGGCTCCGGCGTTGGACCCGACTTGCGGATTTAGCACCAACGCTGTTGGCCGTGTAACGACAACCACCCCGTTCCTTCTGTTAAAAGACAACGTAACGGTGTCGCAAAGCGTTGGAGTATGATTAGTTGAACGTCGATCCATCAAAACGATGCCTGCCAAAAAACGGAATAACAACATGTCGGAATCCCGTCACAAGCCTCCGGCGGATGGCATGGAAAAAAATACGAAGGCACCATTATCTGGCTGGGGAAAATTGGGCATCGCGCTGATCCTGTTGTCCGGCGTTTTCTTTTTCTCGATGTTTGCCGTGCCCTGGCTCCCGATCAGTGGCAGTCAGAAAGTGATTTTGGGCGGGGCGCTGTTTGCAGGCGTGCAGATTGCCTGGTGGACCGGTGCTGCTCTGGCCGGCCCTACGGTTGTTGGCGCGATTCGTTCCCGATTGCCGGGGACCCGACGCAGCAAGAAACCCGATGACGGTGCGGGAGGCGATCGCGGCAGCTGAGGCTGCGTCCTGTGTCTTTGGCTCAACCTGTCTACGCTACCATTCGATAGTTCCTGCCTACGGGTTAAAATTGGCAAGAGTAGCTCGGCACCAGCCATCGATTGTTTTTACCAGGATCGAGACGCCGTCAAAATGAATCCATTTTCCCTTTTGCTGACATTTCTGCCGCTTGTGTTTATCGGCAGTGCAACCGGCCAGAATCGGGATGTCGGAAAACAGTTTGCTTCCTTTGTCGGACCGGGTGGGCTGAGCGAGCCTTTGGATGTATTCGCGGTTGACTCGGAAAAACAACTTCTGATCGGCGAAGAGCGACATACGATCGGAGCCGGTTTTCAGCCGTCAGTGGTGATGGACCACGAGGGG
Source organism: Pirellulaceae bacterium (assembly GCA_051010855.1). Classification (GTDB taxonomy): domain Bacteria; phylum Planctomycetota; class Planctomycetia; order Pirellulales; family Pirellulaceae; genus CAJQPP01. The sequence continues at coordinate 2,442 of JBPCVB010000350.1, forward strand.
ACCATCCACGTTTTTTTTCAGGCGCGCCTCGGTGGATCGGGTGACCGTTTACCCAAGTTGATCGCGCACGTCACCAGCCGCGACGGCGGGGCGAGCTGGTCTGAGCCACGATTTGTTAATACGGTCCCCATGCAGACCTATGCGATGTCGGCCTTTCTTCGCACCACGCCCGAGGGAACCAAACGCATCTCGGTGCTTACCAGTTTGTCGATCGACGAGACGATCGAGCGACTAGAGGACCCTGAGCTAATACAACGTCGGCTGGGAATCGATGTGACGAAATTTTCCAGGCGAGCTGCCACGCTGGTGCTGGAGTTTTACTCGGACGATCAGGGCGAAACATGGCAGCGCAAGGAACATTTTGGATTGTCAGATCGTGTCTACCAGCGAAACGGACGTGACTACTACCTGGCGTTCATCAACCTGATCGGACAAGTGCGGCGTGTCGAGACAGGCCCGTACGAGGGCCGGCTGCTACTCGGTGGTCCGCTCCGCGGCGACTACCTTCCCTGTGCAGACCATCCACATTTTCGGGACTATCCACCGAGCAGTTCCATCATTTACAGCGATGACGATGGCCAGTCCTGGGAGTTTGGCGGAGTGATCAATGACGAGTCCGCTTTCCAGCACAATGAGGCCTCTGCGGTTGCCGTCAATGACGGACAACAGGTCCTGCTCGTTCGCCGGAACAATTCGCGCGATGCCACCGGAAAAATGACGCACCTGAGTCATGACGGCGGTGAAACCTGGGAAGATGGATATGTCTCCAACATCGCGGCAACGCGTTGCCTGCAGGTACTGGAAACGCACGGCGAATGGGTGCTGTGTTCCGCACCCGGGACGAGAGATCGAACGCATGGCACGATTTACTTCAGTCGCGATGGCGGCAAGAACTGGACCCCGAAAGTGATCGAGGAAGGTCCGTTTTCGTACAGCACCGTCAATCGGTTGAGCGGCGATTATCTGATCTGTTGCTACAGTCGAGCGCATCACGGCGAACAGGGAATCGCCGCGCGAATATTTTCCGTGAAGTGGCTGGAGAACGAATAGGGCGCATCCCGCCCTCTGACCCAGTCGGACGGGATGAACAGGATCGACCTGATCAGAGTGCCATATGTTCATCCTGTAAATCCCGTCAAAAACTGCTGTCCTGGACTCGTTCTTATGGTTCAATCATCCGGCGAATGTGAGGCTGTGGGTTATTCGCCCGTTTTCCATACGAATCCCGAAGAAAACGACAATTTTCTGTAACGGAGCCCCCCCCAATATCGCTGCCAGAGTATTACACCCACTCACACGAGGCAGCAAAATGAACCCCAATCGATCTCTGAAACCGACCCTCTCTCGCCTTGCGGCGATCGTTACCCTGACCGCGGCTCTGGTCACCGTTACCACCCGTCAGACAAATGCGCAACACCATCAACACTTTCAGCCACCTACGTTGGCTGACGCCGTAACCGATTTCCAGGTGCAAGTGCGGATCAATCCCGAGCCGACGTTGGCCGTCAAGGTCCGGTACGCGACCCGTTTTCCGCAAAACGCGTATTTGGCTTATGCGGTGCCCGAGGGCATGACAGCCCAGGAATTCGTCGCCGGACTGGATCGTCAACCGACTCTGATCGCTGAATACTGGACCGACCCGACTCCGACTAGCTGGTTCACCGTGCAAACCGCTGACACCTACGAGCAGGCACTCGATCTGTGGTACGACATCAACGACGAGACGGAAAACACCATGGAAATCCGTATCGTTCCAGTCACCGTTGGTCTGACGCAAAACAACAACATGCTGTCACCGATTACCGTCGGCAACAACACCTCGCTCAGTCTGTACGATTACTATTACGATTACCGCGTCCGCTTTCGGGTCTGGTACAACCAGACGGCTTACATCATCGAGACCGGGCGGTCCAGCAACCCCGTCATCATGAAGATGTTCCAGTCCTCGGCCGACTACCAGGCGTATATGGCCATCAATCCCGATTACCAACTCGTCGAAACCCTCCTGTACTCCAGCGGCTACACCGATTGGTACAACGTGCTAACCGCCGACACGCTGGAGGAAGCCGGGGAGTTGGCCGACTACATCGATGCCGAAAACGCACTGATCGACAGCAACACCAGCATTCAGGCGTTCTGGAACCCGTAGACGCCGCCAGGCTGAATAAAAAATCGACTGATCTGACCGCCCTCGCCCGAGGGCGGTTTTTTCGCTCGGCCAGGCACCGCGACCAGCGCGCCGGTTCAGATCATCCTGCAGAAATCTCACTACTTGCCTGCCAGTTTCTGAAAGATCTATGCGGCCAACGGCATGTTCGTGAAGTAAACACACGCGAACTGACTTTTACAAAAGGGAATTCAATTAGTATGGCTGGCCTGGTAGTATTTATTTTGTCGTTTTTTGGCGGAGGAGAATCCGCGGATAGTATTCGAGAGTTGAATAACATCCTGATAATTTCGGAAGACAGCGATGCGACCAGGGTGCCCGTTCTGATTTTCTCGGAAGATCAGTGGAGCAGCGATGACTCCAGCACATCCACGACACCATTCTATCCATATCCCCAGGTACCTTTGGGCTGGCGCAAGGCAACGCTCGAATGGGACGACGGCTGGTGGTACCTTGATTTTGGCGGCCGATAATTGCAGCGTGCGGAATCTTTTCAAGCTGCGGTTTTTTTGCATTCAATGCGATCAGTTGTTTTTGATTTCGACACTCTTATCTCTGGCCGGATCTTCAGCGAGGGCCTTCAGGCGGGTGAAAGCCTTGGCCGTGTTTCGCCGGCCGAGCCACGATATAAGTGGAGACATCAGCCACAGGAACAGACCGTGTGGCTTCCAGGTCGCTACGTATTGGAGCGACGTCCGACCGTTGGAAGGCGTTAAGTGATAGTTCATCATCATTGGATTCTTGCCCAGACTTTGGCCCTTCATCAACAACTCGAGTTGTTCGAGCTCGTTACACTGGATAATTTCATTTTCGTATTCAGCGATGCGACCGCCTTCCTTGATTTGCATCCGGGATTTTTGTCCAGCGTGGAGCGGACCTGGGTCTGCAGGATCGACACCAATAATATCGTCGCTTAGCCAGCGCTTGATTTGTTCAATGTCCGTGATGCAATGCCAGACGGTCTCAACAGGAGCGTCGATATCAATATTGATTTTGATGTTCATGCCAGGCCTTGCATTGCAGTTGCGTTATGGATTTCAAAACAGTTCAGACGCCGACTCATCGGTCGATATCAAATTGTCTGGCAATCATTTGGGGCTATCAAATCAAACAAGCTCATAACTCTTCACGAATCCACGCCTCAGGATCATCGTTCCAGGTGAGCATCCTGATTTTCCAGCCCGCGCTGGTTCGTACGGCGATCATGATGTAATTGCCATCAGGAATCGTTGTTCGCTTTCCCTGGTATTCCCAAACCAGCTTGTGACGTCCCCTGACGATTCCGACATCACCCACCACCAGAATTTCCTGCGCCGTTCTGTTCCATTCCGGGATTACGGTTGGGGGATTGTCCGGGTTGAACCAGTAGCCGTTTATCGCTGCATGTCCCTTGATCGGCGAGACTCCATGGTGCGGTACAAGGGTAGCGTCCTCGGTGAACAGCTCCATGACGCCGCTACCGTCTCCTTCCTTCCACTTGGCGGCGTAAGCCTGATCGAGCTGAACCAGTGCGCGTTCATCATCGGTTTGCTGGGCATTAGCCAACGTCGCGACACCAGAAAAAATGGCAAGTGTAATCAAACTGGTCAAAGATAATGTCTTCATGAAAATTTCCCTTCAAAATGACACCTGGACTTAATCGCCCCCGGCACACCGAGCATAACTACTTTGGGATTTCGCAAGTTGTTATGTTCTGGAGTGGATCGCAGCAAACAGCCAGGAATTCGCAGAATGCGAGTCCGAAAAAGCAGCTTAACAAGCGGAGAACGTGAAATTTAATACGCAATTTTCCTGGAGCGGCCCGTGCCTGGCGATTCCGGAGTTGCTTAGCGATCTCCATCAGCAATGCGGCCCGGATGATGACATC
>JBPCVB010000351.1:0-3259 GCA_051010855.1 Pirellulaceae bacterium
GTCTTTTTTTTGTTCGCGGTTACCTTGCCACCGTTTCCGGGCCGGGCTGGTTCCTTTGCATTGGTCGACGTCGCCTGACGATTGGCGGGCTGCGCCCGTGTGGACTCGGTGAACAACTGTTCGCTCACCTCTCGCAATGCCGCAATGTTTTCCTGGCAGTTCTGAAACCGTTCGTCCGACTTTTTGGCCATCATCTTCTTCAAGACTTCAACCAGCTGTGGCGGACAGTCCGGGCGAAAGTCCAGTACACTTTGTGGTTCGCGCACCTGATGCATGGCAATTCGTTGCGCCAGCGTGCCTTCATGGAACGGCGGTTTGCCGGTCAACATGTAGTACAGCGAGCAGCCCGTGCTATAGATGTCCGAACGGTGATCAATATTGTGGCTGTCGACCGCCTGTTCGGGTGAAAGGTAGTCGGCGGTTCCCAGCACGCGTTCGTTGTGCATGACGGTCAGCGACGTGTCTTCTTCCTGAAACAGTGCCAGTCCCAGATCGAGGATTTTCAGCGTACCATCGGGCGTGACCAGCAAGTTGGCTGGCTTGATGTCGCGGTGTACCAATTCAGTTTCGTGAGCGTGCAAGAGGCCAGTCAAAGACTGAATCGTGTAATCAATCGCAGTGTTGTAATCGAGTGGCCCGTCCTCCTTGACCATGTCGTAAATGTCCCTGCCTTCGACATATTCCATCACGAGGTAATGGGTATCGCCCTCGTTGTCGATGTCGTAGACCCGAACAATGTTCTTGTGATTTAGAGATGCGGCCGCGCGGCCTTCGCGATAAAAACGTTCCAGGTATGTCTTGTCGGTCAGGCGGCTTTTGGGCAAAACCTTGATGGCCCGTTTCTGGCTGAACAGCGTATTCTCGGCCAGATACACCGAACTCATGCCACCGGTACCCAGATGCCGGATCAGCTTGTACTTGCCCAGGAAAAAGCCCTTGTACTTGCCCGACAGCAATTTCTTGCAGTGCCATTCGGAGATCACGTCTTTGTCGAGCAAGTAGCTGGTCAACTGGTCGATCGTGATCGTCTGGCCAGCGGATTGGCGCGCCAAGTCCTTCAGTACCGACTTGAGCCGGTCCTTCTCAATCAGTCCGCTCTTGCTAAGCAGCTCGACAAATCCCTTGGCAGTGACTTCCGACATACAGCGGACCGCGTGTTCCCCGGGCTGTTTCCAACGAGTACCTTATCCATAACAGGCTATCAGACGCTCGCCGGTATCGCAGTGCCACCCCAGCCACTGGACGCACAACCGGCGGGTCAATTCCTATTATGCGCCGCCAGCCCAACAAGAATGTCAAAAACATCGCATCACCTTGGCGTTTTCGCCAAGTACTGGGAGCCCGGACACGTCAAAACCAGACTGGCCACTGCGATTGGAAATGAAAACGCCGCTCGGCTTTATCGCGAGTTCGCCCGACAAACACTGGTGCGTTTGGGCACGTCCGGGCAGCGGCGTTCTCTATGGATCTGGCCACACGAGCGAGAATCGGAATTCAGAACGCTGGCGGGCGACAGCTGGGAAATTCGCCACCAATCCGACGGCAACCTCGGACAGCGTATCAGTACTTTTTTTCATTCGACCTTGTCTGGAAATTCAGCTCGTCATTCTCCAACGCACGCCGTGCTGGTGGGAACCGACGCGCCGACGCTGGATCCGCAGTTGATTGACGATGCGTTTTCGACGCTGGACTCCTGTGAATGCGTGCTGGGTCCCAGCGCGGACGGCGGGTATTACCTGATCGGATTGACTCGACATGTCCCGCGACTTTTTAAAAACATCGCATGGAGTTCGTCGCGGGTACTGGAACAAACCCGCCAGCGCGCTCGGGAACTGGGAATGACGTATTGCGAACTGCCCTGGTTCAATGACGTCGACGAGTCCAGTGACCTCCAGGAACTGGCCCGGCAACTTGAGTCACTGACACACCCGTCGGCGAACGATCGGGAACTTCTGTCTGTGATCGGGCAGTGTTCGGAGCAAAGGCGATGAGTGATTCCCGTGAGTTTGATTTCGCCATTGTCGGTGGCGGAGTAATTGGATTGTCCATCGCGTGGGAAATGGCGCAAGACGATAACCGCGTTGCGTTGGTCGAGCGAGATCGAGTGGGCCGTCAGGCATCCTGGGCCGGCGCTGGCATCCTGCCTCCATCCAATATGGACACAGCCCGTCATGCACTGGAATATCTGGCGGCATTGAGTTTTCAGCAGCACCCGCTGTGGGCCGAGCAGTTGAAAAAGGAAACCGGAATCGATACGGGTTTCCGCCAATGCGGTGCCGTGTTCGTGGCGCGAACGGCCGGCGAAGTCGCCGCGTTGCGTGGACAGTGCGAGGAATGGCGGGAAACCGAAATCACGACAGAGGAACTGTCACAGCAGGATTTGATCCAGCTGATGCCAGCTTTGGCAGGACAAGCTCCCTCGATTCGCCTGGCAGTTCACGTTCTCACGGAAGCCCAGTTGCGAAATCCCGATCACTTGCAAGCGCTGCGTGCGGGTTGCGAAGGTCGCGGCGTGCAGTTTTTCGAGCAGGTCGGCGAGATACAAATGCACTCCGATGCAAAGAAGCGGCGCAACGAGATTCGCCTGCAAGACGGTACGATGCTGCTTGCGAATAAAGTCTGTATCGCCGCCGGAGTGTGGAGCGAGCTGCTGTTGAAACAGTTCGACGTGTCCATCAGCACGATTCCGGTCCGCGGCCAGATGTTGTTGTTCAAGCTGCCTCAGCCAAAGTTTACCCAAATCGTCTATGAAGGAACGCGCTACATTGTGCCCCGCGATGACGGACATGTGCTTGCTGGCTCGACCCTGGAAGAGGCAGGCTTTGATGATTCAACAACTCCGCAAGGGGTTGCCGATCTGCTGCGATTCGCGAACGGTTTGTTTGCCGAGCTCAATGAAGAGACACTGGTCGATTCGTGGGCTGGCCTGCGACCAGCCAGCTTTGACGGATTCCCGTATATTGGCCGCGTTCCGAATTCGTGGAATGTGTGGGCGGCAACCGGGCACTTTCGCAGTGGCTTGTTGTTGTCGACCGGCACCGCAAAAATGGTGGCCAATTTGATGCAGGGATGTCGAATGTTGATGGATGTTATGCCGTTCCGACTTGATCGCGGATAAGTAAATCTACATTCGTTTCGGTGCGCTGCCCTCTCCCTCGGGGAGAGGGTGGTTGGGCTTTTGAAAAAAAGACCAACCGGGTGAGGGCCTATACTCGTATGGAAAAACGCCGAACGAAAGTAAAGTTGTCGGCCCTCATCC
>JBPCVB010000352.1:0-3523 GCA_051010855.1 Pirellulaceae bacterium
ACCCGGCAACGGTTGCCCGACGGTCTGAATGCGCAGATGCAGCGGGTCATCGGTGCATGTCTGGGTCAGAACAGGCGAGGCCTCAGTTAATCCGTAGGCGATGGTAAGTTCCCGCGCGCCGAGGCGATCCATTACTTCACGCATTAGTTCTTCAACGCAAGGTGCGCCGGCCATGATGCCGGTACGCAAACTGTTGGAGTCGAATTCGTCCAAATGTGAATCCTGCAGTTCAGCGATGAACATCGTTGGCACGCCGTATAGAACCGTGGCTCGATACCGATCAATGGCCTCCAATGTTTTTGTTGGGTTAAAGAACTCAGCCGGAATGATCATGGTAGAACCGTATACTGCCGAACAGAGGTTTCCCAGCACGCAACCGAAACAGTGGTAGAAGGGTACGGGAATACAAATGCGGTCGCTGGAATCCAGTTTTTGCCGCTGGCCAACGTAAAACGCGTTCATCAGCAGATTGCGGTGACTCAACATGGTTGCCTTGGGCAACCCCGTCGTTCCCGATGTGTATTGAATGTTGATGGGATCGGACGGAGTAAGGCCAGCCGCGATCTCTTCAATACGTTCGCCAGAAATCGACTCGCCGTTTTCCAAAATGTCGTTCCACAGACTGGCCCATTGCGGCGCCGACCCCCTCAGCAACACAATGTGCTGCAGGCATGGAAAGTCAGGGCAATGGACTGCGACGTCAGAGGCGGTCTTCAGTTCGGGACAAGCTTGCCGCACCATGTCGAGATAGTCGGACGATTTGAAGCTTTCGACAAGGAACAGCGCCTTGGCGTCGCTTTGTCGCAACGCATAGGTCAATTCGTGCGAGCGACATGCAGGATTAACGGCTACGAGTACAGCTCCGATGCGAGCTGTTGCAAACTGCAGGATCACCCATTGCGGTATGTTGGTTGCCCACACCGCCACGTGGTCGCCGGTATCGATTCCCAACGCGATGAGGCCTCGCGCCGCACGCTCTATTTCCGTGTCAAGCTCCCCCCACGTCCGTTGCCAGTTGAGGCCGTGGAATGCGATCGCGAGTTGGTCCCTGTTTTGTGCAATGGTCTCGCGCAGCACTTGATCAATGGTCAGGCCATCAACCCACGGTCGATCTGCATCGTTACCCATGCCAGCGTTCCGTTCTCGATCGCACCAGGTTCGTACGGACAATCTCTTTCACGATCAGAGATTGCGAATCGCGTGCCAGCCGATACGGACAACGGTCAGATGGTGGACGCCGTATCTGATTGAGCGATCAGGCACACATGGTGATCCAAAAAAACACGGTGCGTCTAGCGACGGCAATTGGGGCAGCCGACGCGAACGTTCACAATGATTGCCTGGCAACCGTGACAATAACGAGGTCGGTGTTGACGAGGCGCGGAGCGAGCGTCAGCCAACTCTTGCTCGGCCATGAAATGGTTGGCCCAGCCGACTGCTTCACCGTGCATCAGCGTCAGACTTACGGTGTCGGCAGGCGTGACACCCCGTGCGTCACGAAAATAGTCGTATCGATAGCCGCCACGTTGTCCTGGACTTGTAACGCCACCTCCGCTTGCAGAGACTGCCACACCGGTGGCTGCGAATCCGTCACGACCGACTGCGACCAGGTTGTAAAGTCCCGCTTGAATGCCGGCAAATGAAAAGGCCCCTTTGCGATTGCAACGAGTCTCGGCCAGCGGGCGTCCACCGGCGACAAGCACAACGCTCGTGTTTTCTACCGGCACCGGGCGTCCGTTGCGATGATTGATTTGATGGACACGCCCGGTCAGTTGGCCGCCCGGACCCAACCTGATGGTTCGCGACTGAATGGTGGTCGCAGGGGTGGACGGCACATCAAAACGATTGAGTCCCTCCCAGCCAAACCATGCTGCCTGGGAAACTTCATCTTCACCGAATGAATAGTCACCATAAATCGGAAAACGAACACGCGGCGAATTGTCCTGCAGCAGGTTGCTAACCTGTAATTTGTTGTCGCGTGAGCCTACAGCGCGGGTTACGACACGACGGGGCATTTGAGCCGCACCGGGCCGATATTCAATCGCGTTTAAACCAAACCCAAAAAATGACCAGGGACTGTAGCCGACTAATGCGTAGTTGCCGGGAACAACGTTTTCCAAACGGAAGTTGCCGGCGTTATCAGCACGAGTTTCGGAAATCACATTTCCACCCTGAATCGCAAATACACGCATCCCGGCCGTGTCACCACCTATTGCGCCCGCAACCGTCCCTGTCAGGCCGCCATTGTCATCGAGCATGACCCAGTGGGCGCGAACCCGATTGCCAATCTGTCCGGAAGACGTCACTTCCGTCCAGCTGGCCAGCGACTGATTGACAACGGGAACCGGTTTTTGACGGACCTGTACCCGCGGCGCCGGGAGGTTTTCCAACACTTCATCCTGATTGCCGCGATCGTCGTCCTGGGCGCACGCAGATGACACAAATCCGTTCTGCCAAAGCAATGCATGAGCAAGAATCATCACCAGTGCCATCCGCCACGCACGAACAGTCACACATGAAATTCGTCGAAATTCCCGATTTTCCCGTAACCAGTTCCGCATTTGACTTCTGGTAGTTACAGCGAATGAGCTCATGGCAGTGTCCCGGTATCTGAAAAGCGTATGAATCGACAAAGAAGCCTGATAATGGCCGGGTTGGGCGTTTCGGCGGCCATTGCAATCACCACATCCATGGATGCTTCGGGACTAACCGAATTCAGTGCACTGCCGCTGTTGGGCCTGACAATCGTGTTCTGTCTGATACAGCGATTATCTCCTGGCGAGACGGGATTGCAAATTGGCCAAATTCGCGATTATCTCGCAGCAATCCTGCTGCCTTGCTGTGTCATGGCAGTAATCGCTGCAATTGCGTACGTGGCGGGTGCTGTCGACGTCACGGAAACGGACTGGCAAAAAACGGGCGTGAATTTACTGCTCGGATGCACAATCGGCACGTTGATGGTTTTGTTGACCGAAGAAGGATTCTTTCGGGGCTGGTTATGGGGGACGCTTGGTCGCGCCAACCTGTCACCAAAACGTACCCTGTGGCTGACCACGGTCGCTTTCGTCCTGTGGCACATTTCATTCGTAACGCTGGACACCGGATTTGACTTGCCATGGAACCAGGTGCCCGTCTATCTGGCCAACGTCCTTTTGCTGGGAGCGGTGTGGGGCAAGCTGCGGCTTGAATCCGGATCGGTGATCGTTCCCTCGGTCAGCCATGCTGTGTGGAATGCGTTTGCCTATTCGCTGTTTGGAATCAGCGGGAAAACGGGAGTACTGGGTATTGAGTCAACCATCGTCTTCGATCCAGAGGTCGGCTGGTCGGGAATTGTGTTGAACGGTGCGTTCGCAGTTTGCTTGTGGTGGTTCTATGCAGGACGCCGCGAAACGGCCGCGCAAGAATAGAACGTTCGATGGCACTCCATAGCCGTCGACTCTGAGCGTTACCCTCCCGTCGGGAGGGTCGGACGCGCTAGCGTCCGGGGAGGGGCAAACCAGAGCAAACTCGTGCGGTGTGAAGG
>JBPCVB010000353.1:0-4742 GCA_051010855.1 Pirellulaceae bacterium
GTCCGTAACCCAGCCAGGCGCCCATGCTGGGACGACCTTGAAATCCGTTTCCGGTGTGGAGGAAATAGTTGGCGTTAGTGTGTTCGCTGAATTGACTGACCATGGAACGAATCACTGCCAGGTCATCGACATGCTCGGCGACGTGAGGAAACAGTTCACTGACTGGCGTGCCGCAGTCGCCGTATTGTTTGAACGTCCACGGACTTTGCAGCGTCGTGCCGATGTTGTTGAACTGCGTCGGCTCGATCTTCATCTTGAACGGCTGACCATGTTCGCGTTCCAGTTGCGGCTTGGGATCAAACGAATCAACCTGCGACGGTCCACCATCCATATACAGGTACACCACACGCTTGACTTTGGCTGGATAGTGAGAAGGCCGGGGTGCCAGCGGGTTGTCATTCGTTGCCGAAGAAGCCAGGCCCGCGTAGCTGCGGTCGGCCAACAAGGTGGCCAGCGCCACACCGCCAAAGCCACATGCCGCGTCGCGCAGCATCTGTCGCCGCGTGATTGCGCGAGGTCGATATCGTTGACAGTGGCTGGATTTATTCATGAGTTGTTAGTCGCCGTTCGCGGATCGATCGGCAACTATTTCTATTCGATGTAAATGAACTCTTTCAAATTAAACAGCACATGACACAGGTCGGACCAAACCTGTGGGTGGTCGCGGTATTCCTCGATTTCCAACGCGGCAGCCTGCGATTCCAGGAAGTCCTGCAATTCGCGTGTTTCCATGTCCGAGGGACGGCGGCCAATTGTCGACTCGAAGGCATAAACCAGCCGCATGTCGACATCCGGGAATTCCTCGATCAGGCGATGGGCCCATTTGCCGGCTTGATCAATCACAAAGGGATCGTTGAGCAGGATCAATGCCTGTGCCGGCACATTGGACTGGTTGCGGCGACCGATCGAGTTGAACGGGATTGGTGTATCAAAGGCCAGCATCATCGGTGACAGAAAGTTGCGGCGGACTTCGATATAGACACTGCGTCGACCATCACCATCCAGCGGGCCACTTTCGCCCGGCCGTCCGCGACCCTGCATAAACGGTGTCAAGTGAATGGGTATGCCTGGTCCGTACATCGTGGTGTCCAGCTCTCCAGATATGGCCAAAATCGAATCGCGAATTGCTTCGCCCTGCAAACGCCGCACGTTTGCGCGGTAGTACAAAACATTTTCCGGGTCAATTTCGGCTGCGGCCGCGTTGGTCTGGCTGCTCATTCGACAGGTTTGCGACAGGAGTATTCGTCGAACCAACCGCTTGATTGACCATCCGTCTTCAGCGAATTGGTTAGCGAGGTGGTCGAGCAATTCAGGATGCGATGGCGGGCTGCCCAGCACTCCCAGGTTATCGACGGACGGCACCAGTCCGCGGCCGAATAGATGATGCCAAATTCGGTTGACGATCACGCGGCGCGTCAACGGATGCCCGGGCGACACCATGTGCCGTGCCAAATCCATGCGTCCGCTGGTTGCCTCGTCAAAATTCCATTCGTCACGAAGTGCTTCGAGAGGTGCTCGCGGAGCCGGGTCCCCCAGGTTCTTGTGATTGCCACGAACAAACACGTATTCGTTTTCGGGAGAACCATCAACCATGCCAATCGCCATTTCGGGGGCAGGCACCTGGTCATTGACATCGGCCAGTTTCTTTTGTGTTTCCACGACAGTGGCGGTGATCGCCTTGTAGTCAGCACCAGGAATCAATTGGTGGCGAACAAAAAAGTTCACCAGTTCGTGCGGGTCGTAGCCGAATCCGGTTCGCATCAGATCCCAGGTGTGGGACGCTACTCGCTCGGTGACCAATTCCAGAGGAGTCAGCGAATCCCTGGCCGTTGCCCTCTCCCAACGATCGGTTCCTGGCAGAATCCATGTTCCAATGTTGCGTGAATAATCACGCGGTACAGATTCATTACTGGCTTCGACTTGCCGTACCGCAATAAATCCGTCTCCATCGTCAATGATCTCGATGTAGGCACGCCGGCCAATGTGATTTTTCAGGTCGCTCGCCTGAGTGATCCATTGCCAGTGACCGCCGGTGTCGACATCCATCGTCATTCCCTCGAACAACAGTGGATTGAATTCATCCAGTGTAAATCCATCAATGATGAGGCGGATTTTGGCATTCCGTGCCTTAACCCGATAGTGAATCATCGAGTGTTTGATTTCGAATGTCGGTGAACGCAGCACGCCACGGTATTGTTGGCCATTGCGGCCGCTGTGCGGGGCGGGCCAGGTAATTGGATTGTCAATGTCGGTTGCATCGACCCCAAAGCCACCGCCATCGTAAAACGCCGGGCCCTGTGCAAACCACTCGCGAGGGTCGGTCATCAAGGTCATCGCGCCACCGAAGAACGTGCTGGCCTCATGTTCGGCATTGAGGATCTCTTCTATTAAGGGCTGCAGGGCCTGCACCGAAGCATCGGTATGCAGATCGTCGGGCAAACGGGCCAATTGCCGCAACAGCCACAGCGGATGATTGATGCTGTTTGTTGCAGGGTCGGCAACGGCGTCGATCCAGTGTTGCAACTGACCGGCGTCGACTTCGTGTTCTGCCGCCACGGCCTCAAGCCGTTCGGTCGAAGCCATGTCCGAATGGTTTTCGGTCTTGCCACGAAGAATGAAGTAATCGACTCCGGCCATGTAGGCATCTATCGCCTTGTCATTTTTTCCGGTCAGGGTCAGTTTGAAGTTTTGTTTACCGGCTGGCAGATCAAACTCGCCAAGCGAGGTATCACCGGTGCGGCTAACATGTTCGGCATACAGGTCGCGAGGCTCTCCCAACGGTTGACCATTTAGCTCCAGTTGCACGATGCCGTAGTCGCGGGCCATGGTAAAGTTTGCGACCAGTTCGTAGCGACCGGCGATGGGTGTTTCCAACTCCAGTTCCAGCGAGTCGCCGACCTGGCCATCGGTCCACCAGATTTGCGAGCCGCCGCTCCAGCCGTTAATACCTTGCGGCCGCACGTTGCCACCGGAATGAGCAAGCGGTTCCAGTGTTTCGGCCTCCACACGCATTTCGCCGGGCAGCAACCAGGATGCATCCTGCTGCAAATGCAGCACGGCTGCCTGCATGTATTTGGCCATGGTTTTCTCGCCGCCATCCTCGAGCGTCACGAGGCTGCCCACAACGAGGTCCTTGATTTTGTCGTCAGCTTCGTTGGCAATTTCCAGCGACTGATTCCACAGGTTTTCGATTTTGCGATGCGGATCCAGCATGACGTTTTGACGCCGGGAACTTTGCAGGAACCCTGATATGGCGTAGTAGTCTGCCGTGGAAATGGCATCGAATTTGTGATCGTGGCAGCGGGCACAGGCGACGGTGATGCCGAGAAACGTCTTGGACATGACGTCGATCTGGTTATCGATACGGCCGGCTTCGTCTCCTTTGACATCAACGGGACCGTGAGTCGCTTCGCCAAGAAACCAGAATCCGGTACCGAGTACCGATTCATTGATCTGTGTTTCGGGATGTCGACGTGGATCGTCAACCAGATCACCCGCTATGTGCTCAATAACGAATTCGTTGTAAGGCACATCGGCGTTGAAGGCGCGAATCAGATAATCGCGATATTGCCAGGCATTCGGGATCGGATAATCGAATTCGTGGCCGCAAGTTTCGGCGTAACGAATCAGGTCCATCCAGTGCCGCGCCCAGCGTTCACCAAAGCGGGGTGAGGCCAGCAATCGGTCGACCGCTTTTTCATAAGCGTCGGGACTTTCGTCATCGACGAATGCGGCAAACTCGGCGGGCGTCGGCGGCAGTCCCGTAACGTCAAATGTCACACGACGCAGCCAGGTTGCCCGATCTGTCGGAACGGCAGGAGGCAGTCCAGCTTCTTCCAGTTTGTCGAGGATGAAATGGTCCAGCGGGTCCAGCGGCCAGGCTGTGTCGCTGACATCGGGAACGGGCGGCCTTGAAATCGGTTGCCAACACCAGTGTTCCGATTTGCGTTTTTGTAAATCGAACTCGTCAGCCCGGGCGAGTGCAATGTCCGAATCATTCGGCCATGGAGCCCTGTCCATTACCCATTGGCGAATAATGTCGACGTCGTCGTCCGCTAGTCGCGAATCGGGCGGCATCTGAAACAGGTCGCCATATTCAACGGCACTGAGGATGTAACTTTCGGCCAAATTGTCCAGGTCAATCGCAGGGCCACTGTCGCCACCTGAGAGGATCTCAGTGCGAGACGCGAGGCTCAGGCCGCCTTCGGGCGGATCGGCATCCGGTCCGTGGCAATCGTAACAGTGCTGGACCAGGAGCGGTCGCACCTTGTTCTCGAAGAATTCAATTTGCGTGGCCGTGAACTCTTGTTGGCGATCAGCGTCTGCGACTTCCTGTGTCACGGCCTGATTGATGTAGGCCAGATTCATCGAAGCGTAGCCAGACCAGCCAAGCGGAATTAGCGACAGAGCGAGCAGACTGGTGATCCGCACGGATAAATCAGGCAGTCTCATGCTTCGCAATTCCCTATAGCGCGAGCAAGTGGAGAGTTCGGAAAGGCAAGTTAATAACGACCGGGCCCCGCAATCGGCTATTATAAATCCGGCACGGATGTTGGTCAAAATGGGCAGGGCCAGCAGACAATCGCTGCCCCTACGCATCACGGGGGAAGTGCGTAGAATGTGTGATTCAATTTCGGGAGTTTTTAGCCACCGGTATGTCCACGACGCAGCAACAAATCAACGTTCACAGGTTATCCAACGGATTAACGCTGGTGGGCGAAATCATGCCGTGGCTGGAATCG
>JBPCVB010000354.1:0-4995 GCA_051010855.1 Pirellulaceae bacterium
GGTCTTCGCCTTCGCGATAAACGCCGGCGATTTTTCCGTCGACCATTAATACAGCCGCATTTTCCAGAACTCCATCGTCGCCATTGGTCCATACAGTGACATTGTCGAACCGGACCGTTTCAGCCTCGGGTAATTCGGCAACGCCGTAAGCGCCCAGCGGATAATTGGCCTCGTAAGTCGAAGGCTCTTTGGAATATTCGGCTGCCTCATTGCTACTGCCGCCGCCTCCCGAACCACCGCCAGGGCCACCGCCGCGTCGACCTGCAAACCGACGACCTCCGCGACGGCCCCGCATACCGCGGCCTCGACGCGGACGATCCCCTTCGCTGGCGGATTCGTCGTCGTCTTCTTCGGTTGCACGTTCGGTCATCGTGGCCGTCAGCAATTGTCGTTTTCCGTTGGGCCAAATCAGATAGCCGCTGGCCGATTCGTTGTCGGCATCAACGATTAACGAGAACTGGGCCAATCCCGGCTCATCCAATTCGTCAGATTTGAACGAACCGCTCAGGCGGGTTCCCACCAGGACAAGGCTCTTGGCCGAGAGCGTTTCTTTTTCCGTATCCTCTTCATCGTCCTCCTCTTCATCTCCCTCCTCTTCTCCATCTTCCTGATTAGACGAAGGTCCCGAGTCACCGGGAGACGTTTCGCCGGATGCCAGGTCAACATCACCGCTAAGGCTGCCGCCCGATCCGCGAATCTTGATCGTAAAGGTCTGCTCGGTGTCGGTGTCAATTTGCCAGGTTCCCGCCACCAGTCGCATTGGTGGTTGCTCGATCACATGACGCTCTCCGGCCACCCACGTTTCGACGATCTTGGTGTCGTCGTCGAACAAGTCGCCGTCAGTGATCACAAAGTTGGCAAGTTTGCCGGTTTCGATCGAACCGACCTGGTCCGACACGCCAAAGTACCCAGCCGGATTGACGGTCAGTGCGGACAATGCTGTGTCGGCATCAAGGCCTCGTGTCACAGCGTGACGAATTCGTTTGAGGAAATCGCTGCTGGAATCCAGTCCCTTGCTGGTAAAAGCAAAATCGACCCCAGCCTCGGCCAGCTTTGCTGGATTCTCGGGAGCCAGGTCCCAATGCATCAACGACTCCAGCGTGACATTCATCGCGTCTTCCGGAGTCGCCACGGCCGGCGGACTGGGAAAATTCACTGGCAATATCAGCGGCACGTCCAGCTTGGCCACGTGTTCCAGTCGGCGGTATTCGTTGCCGTTACCCACGATCATCAACTGGGCATCGAACTCATCGGCAAAACGTTTTGCTCGCAACACCATCAATTCATTTGACGTGTCGACCAGCAACGGCTGCTGCCCAGCGATGACTTTGGCAAGTGCCGCGAGCGAGTCGTTGACTTCGGGTCGGTTTAGATCGGGCTGGTCAGTGGCTACTTCCCAGGCATCGCGGTACCACTGCGCGTCGAGCATGGCCTGTCGAGCCAGCGCGACAGCCCCCATGGGCGATGAAGGATAGATTCGTGGACCACCGAAACGGCGCTGCACGGTCAACTCGGCCGCTTGCGCCACTTCACGCGCGAGAATTGCTTGTTCGGGGTTCGTTTCCGAAGTCAGCACCAGGGCGGTCTGACCCTTGAAGATTCCTGTGCCAGGTGACACGAGTACGGCCGTGATGCCGTTGTCACGTAATTCGTCGGTGGCACCTTCGTCCCACGCAAACATCTCTCCCATATCACGCTCTGGACGTATGTTGGCATTCCAGTACCGCGCGTGTTCAGGTGCTTCCGAGGAAATGACGATTTCCTGCTCGCTGTAGCCATCGATGAACCCGGCGTAGACCGTTTTGTCCGACAGGTCAATGATACGATGGTCTGCGGGCCAGTCATCGGCACCCCGCACACTGACGATGCGACCGTCCCGGACCACGATCACTCCGTTATCGATAACCGTCCCGGGTCGAGTGACCACCTTGCCAGCCTTGAGCACAAAAGCGTTCGGCGTATTTTCCCGCAGGCCTTCAGTGTGCCTGGTACTGCCCGGCTGCTGAGCCGCCAAAGAGGAAGTCAGCAAACAACATGCAACAAACAGGGTGGAAGCAAATTTCATGGGACAATTCCACGTCGTTAAAAGATAAGTGCTGTTCGGCGGTTGCCGGCAATCCGCAGCCACCTAAATCATAAAACGAAATCACGGCCCATGCAGCCAGCCGGGAGGCAAGACAACCGCCTTTTCCGGATATGCAAGATTTTCAGCAAGCTGGTCCTGTGAATGTGACTCGCTCACAGGATTTTGCATCAATCGACGTAGCAATTGGTTTGCAACACTAGCCCGACGCGCCAGAGGGGGTTTTCCGACTCGGTCCTCGCTGGTGCTTCGGGCTGTTGTGCATCGCAAGTGACCAATACTAAACGACTTGTATTTCGTGATGATAATGTTGTTACGCGTCGGATTGCTAATAACCAACGTGGCGCTAGACCAGGCTCGACAGGGCGGCGAGACCAATCGGCTCGCGGCTGGTAAAGGGTTCGCCGTAGCGGACGCCAATGGTCTTTCCCCAGTACGCTGCTTCGATTTCCAGTTGATCGATGAACGAAGGGCTCACGTGCTCGCGGCCCTGGATGAACTGGCTGTGAAAACACTCGATGGCCTCACGTTTTTTTGGCCACTCGGCCGAGATATCCAGCACAAATGCCGGGTTGGCGGCCATCTTCAGATGCACGCAGTAATAGTTGTAGATGCGCGTCGGATGATGCGGCTCGCCCGCCAGATCCGTTTTGGTCAGCTTGGACCAGAAACGGGCAGCGTCGACCAGCTGAGTCGCGGCCACATGATCCGGGTGCGCGTCGATCCAGTAGGGTGCAAACAGATGAGTTGGTCGGGTTTCACGGAAGACCTCTGCCAATCTGGCTCGGTTGTCCAGGGTCGCTTCCAGCGAGCGGTTAGGGAGCCCCAGGTTTGTTCGCCAGGCCAATCCCAAAACGCGAGTGGCCTCAGCGGTTTCCCGCGCACGTATCTCCAGACTTCCGAAAGGAGTTGGCTCGCCACTGGTCAGATCCAGCACGCCCACACGTTGTCCGGCCGCGATCATCTGCAGGATTGCTCCGCCCATACCCAATTCGGCATCGTCCGGATGCGGGGCGATAACCAGGGCGTCAAGTTGTTCGGCCATATGACGATGTCCCTTTCTTCGAAAGTGCTGGCAATCCTCGATTGCTCTTTTATTCAAACGAGTTTGAAGAATTTACCGAAAATCGGTCGGTCTTGCAGGAATGGCTCAAGTTGACCGCGATAGCTGCGATTCGCTCTCGACACGATTTGTTGATCTTGCGATCCTTCTCACCCCGCAACGGTTCGGGCCGGAAGGAGCAAGGATGCGATTTTTTGTGATTGCCTGCGTGTTTGGAATTGTCGTGGCCAGTCTGGGTTGCATGACCAAAAACTGGTCATCACCCTTGTTTGGCGAGTCCGAAAAGTCCGGCCAGCAAGATGAGCCACCCTTCGCCCGCAAGAGTGCGATGAGTGAGCAATTATTCGGCAGTGGTGTCGACCCTCGCGCCCGAGACATCGAACGACGTCTGGGTTTTCAACACAAGGAGTGACATCCGTAAGGGTGCTCCGCCTGGGGACACCACGGCTCTTTTGATCCTGCATTCCTTTAAGACCGAATCGAGATTTCTGAGCGACGCGTTGCCCCAACCGAATTGATGACGCCGGGAACCGTCGCATCATGCCCGCACACGTCGCCATGACGCCGTCGCAAAAAAGACGTCATCAGCGGGTGCAATGTGGGTGCGGTCGCGATTGTGTGCAAAACGGCGTTACTGGCCCGTTTTCCTGGCAAGTGCAGGCCCCAAGCCGAAAACTGGTGGCGATTTTTGCCGGCTGCTCGCAGATAATTTCCAAAATTCACGGGGATTCCCCATCTCGATCGAATTTGGACTGCCCATCCTTGCCGTATAATCTACCTCTCCCGCAAGGTCTCCCTCCGATTCGCAATGACTTCCTTTCACCAGCAAATCCTCGCATGGTGTGCCGTCGTTTGCACGGTGTGCATCACGTTGCTGGTGGCCTGGTTTTCGTGGCAGGTCATCGCCAGCTCGCTACTGCCTCATACCGCGACCTCCGATTCAATGGAAGGTAAGGTGACGTCGGACGCTGCGACGAGCGATGATCAGAAAAGGGTGCCGGACCGAACGAGACTGCCTCGCCGCAACGATCATCGCTCCGAAGCGGTCGTGGTCATCGCGGACGACGAAATGGCCAGGGCTCGCATGCTGGAAAGCAAACAGGACGGGGAATCGACCGAGCAAGTTGTGGATACCGGCAATACCGGGGCAGCAAGCGATCGTATTGAGCCGGCTCAATCTCAACAGACTCGACCGCAACCACGAGCACCTTTTCCCGTGCGAACCGCTCGGGATCCGGGAACCGCCAATCCCTTGTTTGAGTTGAGTGATGAAGAAAAGAATCGGATCTGGTGGGAAATCGCCGCAGTTTCGGAACGACGGGGGGAAGTCGCCTATACCTACAGGCTGACCACCGTGACTGCCGGGCCGCTCGCACGGAAATACGGCGTCTCCGTGTTGCAGATCTTTGACTTCTTTCGCGCAGGAGTCGATGCCACCTGGCTGGAACACGAGCCGCCCGAGCTGCCGATTGAAGACATCACGGATGAGGAAATGCAGGAGTCCGGGCTGTAGACCAACTACAGGCCACCGCGCGGCTATTCTCGACCGCCTGATTCCAGATTGGCCTTCAGCAATTCCTGATAGTCGTCTGTCTCCCGCAATTTTTCGACTCCGGCGATGCGACCATAGATGCTGTAGAAAACCGGCACCAGGATCAGGATCAACAGGGTACCCGTCATCAACCCAAAGACGAGGCTGGCGGCCATGGGGATCAGCACCTGCGCCTGCATGGAAGTCTCCATCAACATCGGGAACAGGCCGGCGACAGTGGTGATCGACGTCAACATCACGGGACGAAAACGCCGACGACCGGCATCGACCAGGGCTTCATTCAGCGGCATGCCACCG
>JBPCVB010000355.1:0-7189 GCA_051010855.1 Pirellulaceae bacterium
CAGCAGTGCGGTGGCGGTGGCGGCAGCGCTATCCGATGAAGTTTGCCAGAACGAAAAATGGCGGCGGATCGGTGTGATCATTACCGGCGGCAACGTGGATCTCGATCACCTGCCGTGGTAGTCCTTCACGAATCATCTGCTCCGATACACCCGGAGCGAACGTTGACGGACAACTCGCGGGTCACATCAACCCTCACCCAGGACCCGCTGGACAGCGGGTCCTGACCTCTCCCAATCATGGGAGAGGTGGCAAGCTGGTCGCTAGAGTTTCGTCCGATGCTACGGCTGGTTCCAGGGACGCAGCGCGTACAGGATTACGTTAACGCCCAGTCGCGCGGCGTCATCGCGGTTGTATCCGGCACACTGGGTCGCCGACGCATTTTCCATGGCACAGCTCAGGTCTTGTGGTGAAAACACAACGATCCAGCGGCCATCCACCTGAATTCCCTCCATCAACGGCGGCGTACGAAATTCGCGAACACCGCCTGGCACATTGGCCGGTTCATGCATGCCGACCGAATCGAGTTGATATCCGCCCGCGTCATCGGCCCAGATTCGATCGGTGGCAGGAATCCGCATTAATTCCTGTTCCGGGAACAGTTGCTTCATTTCGTCCCGAAACGCCTTGGAAAACCCGTCGGATGAACAGATGGAATCGGCAAACAGGAATCCACCATTGGCAAAATAGTTACGCAATGCCTCGCGTTGTTCTTCGGACCAGCGAAACGGAGCGCGGCCATGCATGAATACCATGGGGAAGTTGGCCAGTTCCTCGGGGCTGGGCGAGATCATTTCCCGCACGATCTTGAACCGGGTTTTCAAATCAAAACTGGCGCGACGCATAATATTCTGCCACGCGTTGGGTGCATCGTCGGCGCCGCCACTGTGTGTCAGCTTGGGAATCAGCACAACTCGCTGTCCCAGCCCTTCACCAACCGTCTCCATGACCTGCGGGCGATCCAGTTTGTCCTTGACGTCCCTTCCAGTGGCATAGGCCACTACGTTGGCACCCAGTTGAGTAGCATAGTCCACTTGTCGACGCGGCACATCGGGCAGCTGATTCAGGAAAGAAGGCCGGTTCAGCCGCCAGAACCCGGCCATGTTGCGCGGACAATAAATCACGCTGGTGCGGCAACTCGATTGCAAACCGTAAAGCGGCCATTCAGGATTCGCAGGCAAGTTGTATTGCGCCTGAAACACCGGATGCTGATCGTCCAGCAACTGGAACCGGCTATCGGGAAACAGCTCCAACATCAGTGCCTGAAAATCGCGATCGAACCCCACGTCGTCCCCGCAACCATCGCCTTGACACGCTTCGGCAAACACAAACCCGCCGTACTCAATGTATTTACGCAATGCCTCTTTCTGCTGATTGCTTAGTCGCAATGCGTCGCGTCCGCTGATAAACAGCACCGGCGCCTCCAATAAATCATCGGCGCTGGCGAACCGGCCCTCGATCGTTTGCCAGTTCAGTTTGACTTTCCAGTCACTTTCCAGCTGACGTGTCAGATAATGCACCCCTTTGCGATGCCGGTCCCAGTCGTTGTCGCTGGAATGCTGGTACTTGCCGATCACGATCGGGCGGCGCCCCTTGGACGGGAACAGCAGGGCCAGCGAACTGGCGACGTGCACATTGGTCTCCCCGTGCCCGGCGCTGGTTTGCCAGCGGCCGTTGTTGCGTTGCAGTGCAATCAGCGTTTGGGCGCCTTCGCGATACCAGTCGTGCTGGCCAAAAAATCGCTGACCGGACAATCGCGCGGCTCGCTCCATGGAATACAAAAAGTAAAACCGATTCACGGAAAAAATCGAACGACTATCGGCCGGGTTTTCCCGAGTGGTAAAGTGCCGTTCCATCCACTGGTTGGCGGCCTCGACCATTTCCAGCCGGTCTTCCGTACCGCAACATCGAACACGGCCGTTTTCCAGCGGCACCCGTTTGGCCAGGTGTTCGTCGATGATGATCAGCGAGGAAATCGCGGCGCAAACCATACTTCCAGTGGCCACATCCCGATGATATTGGTCATCGCGGTAGATGAAGCGGCCGTTACCCTTGTACATCGCTTCCCAATACCACTGGGCTCGCTGCCAAACGTCCTGAGCCACGTCGATATCGTATTTACTGGCCTCACTCAACGCGAGAATCGCAAACTGGGAATTGGATCCATCCGGTCTGCCGCCGCCCAAATAGTACGACCAACCTCCAGCCAGCGGCCCTTGTGCGATCTGCGCCTCACCCAGAAACTCCACGCAGCTGCGAATCCTTGAGCGATACAAATCCGCATCCAGTTCACAATACACCAGCGTCATCAACGACGCGGTATAAACGCTGAGGCGGTCGTCTCGCAAATCCAGAGAATTCAGGTATCGAATGCTGCGCTGGATAGTTGCGTCCCGCGCATCGACACCTGACAACAACAAGGCCAGCGTTACCAGCGCTTCCACGCCACCCTTGTGCTCGCGAATACTGTTCCAGCGACCCGTATTCGCATCCTGCTCACCTTTGAGGAACCGCACGCCCCCGGTGATCGCCCTGCCGACCTGTTCAGCGTTAAGTTCCTGAGCGTGCAGGTTATTGACCGGCCCAATGACCGCCCACCCTGGAAACAACAGTACCAGGAGAAGGGTGCCTGACCAGATTTTGCGATGTCGTCGATTCATCACCACCCCGAAAACCTAAGGCACGGGTTGCAACGCGTACAGGATGACATTCACGCCGATTTTCGCCGCGTCTTCACGATCGTACCCGGCGCATTGGGACGCCGAAGCGTTTTCCATGGCACAACTTAAGTCGTGCGGAGAGAACACCACGACCCAGCGACCGTCAATCTGGATGCCTTCCAGTAGCGGTGGTGACTTGAACCGTCGAATCCCGCCGCCCTGGGCACCTTGTTCGTGCATATTGACCGTATCCAGCTGGTATCCGCCATTGCGGCTGCTCCAAATCCGGTCGTCCGGTGCAATACGCATCAATTCGTTGTCGGGAAACGTGGCTTTCATTTCCTTGCGGAACGCCTGCACAAAATCGGGATCCGAACAAATGGCATCGGCAAACAACAACGCATTGTTTTCCACCAGATGCCGTCGCAAATCGGTCCGTTGGGATTCAGTCCAGGCGAACGGGGCACGACCATGCATAAAGACCATGGGGTATTTTGCCAGCTCCGTGAATACAGGATCGATCATGGTGTGTTCGATCTTGAATCGCTGCTTGAGATCGAAACGCGCGCGACGCATGATGTTTTGCCATGCGTTAGGCGCAGCATCGGAGCCTCCGCCATGCAGCAGCTTGGGAATGGCCACGACGCGTTCCCCGACACCGTCATCGGCTACGTCGACCATTTGCGGCCGATCCAGTTTGTCACGCACCTCGCGTCCGGTGGCGTAAGTCACGACGTTGGCGCCCAGACGCGTCGCGTATTCCACATCGCGTTTGGCCGCTTCGGGCAACATGTCCATGAACGATGGACGATTCAGACGCCACAAGCCGGAAAGATTGCGCGGACAGTAAATCACGCTGGTGCGGCAACTGGATTGCAGACCATACAACGGCCGTTCCGGGTTCACCGTCAACTGATGCTGGGCGGAAAACACCGGGTGATCGTCGCCGAGCAACTGCAGTTCGCTGCCAGGAAAAAGCTCGCGCATCAGGGCCTGAAAGTCACGATCG
This sequence comes from Pirellulaceae bacterium, assembly GCA_051010855.1. Lineage (GTDB taxonomy): Bacteria > Planctomycetota > Planctomycetia > Pirellulales > Pirellulaceae > CAJQPP01. Next base: position 3,668 of record JBPCVB010000355.1, read on the forward strand.
AATCCGACGTTTTCTCCGCAACCATCTCCCTGACAGGCTTCTGCAAAAACAAAGTTGCCCGACTCGATGTACTTTTTCAGGGCTTCCTTCTGTCGGGGGCCCAGTCGCAAGTCGTCGCGTCCGCTGATGAACAAAACAGGCGCTTCGCCCAGGTCATTGGCGTCCGCATAGCGACCATCGATCGTTTGCCAATTCAGTTTCGCATCCCAGTCGCTTTCCAGCCGGCGGGTCAAATAGTGGACGCCCTTGCGATGACGATCCCAGTCGTTGTCGTCAGAGTGTTTGTATTTTCCGATTACAATCGGGCGACGACCCTTGGACAGAAACAGCAGGGCAAATGCGGTAGCGATGTTCTCATCGGTCTCACCGTGCCCTGACGTACCTCGCCATGACCCGTTGCCACGCTGGGTTCGCACAAGGAAATCGGCACCTTCGCGATACCAGTCGTGTTCGCCAAAAAATCGCTCGCCTGACAAACGCGCGGCCCGCTCCATGCCATACAGAAAATACAGATTGTTGCGGGTAAACGGACTCGAGCCCTCTGCCGGATTGCGTCGCACCGTGAATCGCCGGGCCATCCATTCATTGGCGCGTTCCACCATTTCCAGGCGGTCTTCGTCGCCACAGCAAACGATTTTTCCGTTCTGCAATGGCAACCGCTTGGGCAAATTCTCATCGATAATGATCAGCGACGAGACGCCCGCGCAAGTCATACTGCCCGTTGGCGGTGATGTGGCGCGATTGGTCGTGTAGTAAAAGCCACCAGAGTTTTCGTTGTTAACCGCTTCCCACTACCACTGGGCCGCCTGCCAGACTTCCTGATCCACCTCGATGCCAATCAAGCTGGCTTCGTGCAGGGCCAGCAGGGCGAATTGGGAGTTGGAGGCATCGGGCCGGCCCCGTGAACGACTGTACGACCAGCCGCCTCGATCATTGCCGCCACGCATGACCTGCGTTTCGGTCAGGTACTCGACGCATTCGCGGATTCGCTGGCGACGCGAATCGGGATCTGCCATGCAATAAACCATCGTCATTAGCGAAACGGAGTACACGCTGACACGACCTCGCTCGAGGTCCAGCCCATCAAGGTAGGATATGGCTCGCGTAACGGCACGGTCATCGGGCGGCACACCGGAATTCAGCAACGAGAGGGTGACCAGTGCGGCGATGCCACCGCGATGCTGGGGATTACGCGTCCAGTAGCCACCGGTGTTCTGCTCGCGTTTGAGGTAGCGAACTCCCTGATTGATGGCGGAAGCAACCCGCTGGGCCGAGAGCTCACCGGATTCGGCCTGCTGTGCGGCAAGCTGTTGCGGTAACACCAACACGCTGATGGCGGTCAACAGCATCGCCTGATGAAATCGCATGTAAGTTTCCTGTTCCGACCGGCGGGAATATCACAATTTTAGCTTTCGCCCCCGCGAGCGACAACTGACAACCGTTTTCGATCCGGTATCCACAAGGTAAACTTGAGTAATCCGGACGACCCGTCGTGGAATAAGTCGTTCACTTCATGCCTGCTCCTTTTCAGATTGAGGCCAGTCGAACAACGTGTCCACCAAACAGAGAAGCCTGGGTGATGTCCTGCAGGAGTTCAGTCACCATCGGAAACTGATGCAGGATGAACTGGCCAAAGTCATCGTGGGGCAACATGACGTTATTGAGCAGGTCTTTGCGGCTATTTTCACGCGTGGGCACTGTTTGCTGGAGGGCGTGCCGGGGCTGGCCAAGACGTTGATGGTCAGCACGATCGCGCGCATCCTGGACGTGGGCTTTAATCGCATCCAGTTCACGCCCGACCTGATGCCATCGGACATCACCGGCACGATGGTGCTGGATGAAGACGATCATGGCAAACGCGAGTTCCGATTTGTCGAGGGTCCCGTGTTTACCAACATTCTGCTGGCGGACGAAATCAATCGTACCCCACCCAAAACCCAGGCGGCCTTGCTGCAGGCCATGCAGGAACGCGAAGTCACTGTCGGGCGCACCACGTATCCGCTGCCTGAACCGTTTTTTGTTATCGCGACCCAGAACCCAATCGAACAGGAAGGAACCTATCCGCTGCCCGAGGCACAGTTGGACCGTTTCATGTTCAACATCACTGTCGGTTATCCTTCTCTGGAGGAAGAGGAGCAGATCCTCACGACGACGACACGCAATGAATCGGCGGAGGTCAACACCGTGTTATCGGCCAAGGCCATCGTCAACCTGCAAAAACTGGTTAACTCGGTCGCCGTAACGCCATACATCATCAAGTACGCCGCGGCGCTGGTTCGCGCCACGCGTCCGGCCGATCCCACGGCACCGGAATTCGTCAAGGAACTGGTAGACTGGGGCGCCGGTCCCCGTGCCGGTCAGTTTTTGATTTCCGGCGGCAAGGCCATCGCTGCCATGGACGGTCGTTTTTCGATCAGCCTGGATGATGTTCGCAAAATCGCCGTGCCCGTACTGCGGCATCGCGTCAGTACGAATTTTCAGGCACAGGCCGAGGGTCTGACCAACGTCGACCTTATCGAGCGTTTGATTCGCGAAGTTCCCGAACCCGCGATCGACAAATTTGAAAAGTGATCGAATGAGCAAATCTGCCAAAAAACAATCCAGTGACGACGCCAACGGTCGCCTGCCGGTGCAAAAGACCTACAAGTTGTACGTCGGTGGTAAATTCCCCCGTACCGAATCGGGTCGCTACTACAATCCCGAGGTCAAAGGCAAGCCGCTGGGCAATATCAGCCAGGCGTCTCGCAAGGACGTGCGTGATGCCGTTGTGGCTGCGCGAGCAGCCCAATCAGGATGGGCCGGGCGCACGGCATATAACCGCGGACAGATTTTGTACCGAATCGGCGAGATGCTGGAGGGCCGCGCGGAACAGTTCGTCGCGGAACTGGAACTGCAGGGGCTGACACACAAACAGGCACAGGCCGAGATCATCGCCAGTATCGACCGGCTGATTTATTACGCCGGCTGGTGTGACAAGTATCAGCAGATTTTTAGCAGCGTAAACCCGGTTGCGTCTTCGCATTTCAATTTCTCGCTGCTGGAGCCGACCGGTGTCGTATTTGTGGTCGCTTCGGAATCCAGCCCGCTACTGGGACTCGTGTCTCTGGTGGCGCCTGTGGTTGCTGGAGGGAACAGCTGTATTGTGCTGGCCTCCGAATCGAAACCCCTGTCGGCAATTACCTTTGGCGAAGTGCTGCACTCGTCGGATGTGCCCGGCGGTGTTGTGAACATTCTCACCGGCAACAAGGATGAATTGGCCGAGCATGTTGCACGTCATCTCGATATCAATTCGGTGGCCTACGACGGCGACGATTCCGGGTTTCTGAAATCGCTGCAAGAGGATTCCGTTAGCAACGTCAAACGTGTGCGGCATTACCATCGCGACTGGAAACGCGACGACTCGGCCAGTCCGTATCTCATCAACGACTTTTGCGAGATCAAAACCACCTGGCACCCAATCGAGCAGATTGGTGCGAGTGGTTCCGGGTATTAGCTGATCTTCTTTTTGTAACCGGCATCGCC
>JBPCVB010000356.1:0-3370 GCA_051010855.1 Pirellulaceae bacterium
TATAAGCCCACGAGAATTAACCCGAAACACAAATAATAGATCATTGGTTCTCCCTTTTTTAACATTCTGATTCAAAGCCAGATGCACGGCCGAAAAGCACCATCGCTACCAAATACAGCGAACTGCATACTAATAACCCAATCCCGATTTCGCTGACCTGGATGTTGCTGCCGAAGTGTGTGAAGTTGTACGACCCGTGGCCGGTCCAGAAATTGCCGAAGAACGTTCCCGTCACCACGAGCCCCAGCCCGGCGACGGCCAGAAAGATCAGTGCCCCCAGGCTGCGCCAAGTCAAGGCGGCTTTTTTTGAAAAGGTTTTCAGTCCTGCTCGCTCTCCCTCGGCCAGCAAGATCAACAAAAAGGCGCTGGCCGCAATTACTCCACCGGCAAATCCGCCGCCAGGCGTCAGGTGTCCGTAAAGAATAATGTGAATACCGTAAAGCAAAATGAATCCCTTGAGCCAACTGCATGTTGTTTTCACAATCAGGCTCATGCCTTCGGCTGGTTTTTGGTCGCTCATTTGTCGTGCTCCTTGTCCGGACGGTCAGGCCGTTTCCTCGTCGGTCTGCGCAAAATGCTCAAAGCTCCGACGACTGCGCAAAACAACACCGTTGCCTCGCCCAGAGTGTCGTAGGCCCGGAAATCAAGTAGCACAGCAGTGACAATGTTTTCGGCTCCCGTTTTTTCCAATCCATCCTGCAAATAGGTGTTGGAAGGAGCGTCGGCATAACGGTCCATGACGGGCTCGCCGAATTGCGGAAAATCGGCGGACATCCGCGCGCCCAGCCCAGCCAACATCAGGATTATCAACACGGCAACTACCGTGTCGATTGTCCTGCCGCGGTGGGACATCGAATCGTTTTCAGACCGTCTCGCGGCCTGCAAAAGGAGCACTAGAGTAATAACTTCAACTGCGATTTGTGTGATGGCTAAATCAGGTGCGGACAGGAACAGAAAGACAATCGACAATAGAAACCCCACTGCTCCGATGCTAATGACGGAATGAAGCAGATTCGATGTTTCAATCGCCACCAACGCCCCGATAATCATGAGGATGACCAGCGCCATCACAACTATTTCCGGCATGTTTGCCTTTCTTCTGATGTCATGGTTACGTGGATTCTGGAGAAAGCCGTTGCAAACCGACTGGCATCGAAATACACCCTCTGAAAAATGTTCCTGCGGTATGACTGAGTCAACATCTTCAGCGAATTCCCTCCATCATCAAATAAACAACTGCCACCAGTCCCAGGACAAACCAAATGAGATAAAACGGCAGCAACCCGTTGTGGGCAATTTGAAGCACACGGATTAGCCTGGCTAAGGCTTTTCCGGCTTGTGAATAAATATCAAACATTTTCATACGAGCCATAACAAACAGCGACTTCAGCACTGGCAGCTGTTGAACCGTTCGATAAAAATCGACCCCCGTGACTTCTACATGTCGTTGTGCTCCGGTGGGGACTCCGGGAATGCGGGCTTCGTCCAGACGTTCGCCGCCAATGAAGGTGGGTACCTTGCGCAGTCCTGAATTCCGCAGGGCAAACATGTACACCATCCAACCCATCCCAAATGCGAGCAACATCAGCCCCGACGCACGACCCGCCCACCACGTTCCGGGTAGAGTTATCGGCTCAATAACGACCGGCTCAATCATCAGCTTCAACGGGATCGCATAGGCAAACGTGCCGAAGACAATACAGATACCGGCTAGCAGGACCATCGGCAAAAGGGCTGACCAGGCTGCGCGTCCAATCTCCGCCTGACGAATTTGGGGTGATGGTTTGCAAAGGAATACGGCGTGCAGCACCTTGACGAATAAGGCCAGTGTCAAAGCCGACCCAATCATGGCGGCTGTCAACCAGGCAATCCAAAACGCGTGTTCACCGTTCTGGCCAGATTCGATAATCGATTGGTAAACCATCCACTTCGACGCGAAACCGTTCAACGGCGGAATCCCCGAGACGGCTAACGAAGCCACCAGGAATGTGGCAAATGTGACTGGTAATCGCGTCGCCAAACCTCCCAACTGATCGAGATCGACGGTTCCGGTTTTTTCTTTAATGACTCCGGCACCCAGAAACAAACAGGACTTGTAGATGGCGTGGTTGATCATGTGAAACAAGGCGGCGGCCAGTCCAAGCGCGGTTCCGGTACCGATTCCCAGCAGGATATAACCGACCTGACCCACCGCACAATATGCCAACAAACGTTTGAGATCACGTTGAACGAGTGCTCTTAAGGCCGCACCCACAATCGTCACGACACCGAAAAACATCAGAAACTCATTCATGACCTCCGTCATGACAAACAGGTCGGTGACGATTCGAACCAGAAGATAAATGCCCAGCAACTTGTCCAGTGCACAGGGCAAGAACGCGGTGACCGGCGAATGGGCTCGTTCGCCAGAATCGGGTATCCAGGAATGCAGAGGAAAAACTCCGGCTTTGGCAAACGCGGCCGCCATCAGACACACAAAAGCAAGGTTTGCCCCTGCCGATCCGAGTGCAACAACTTCCGTATCCAACCTGGTGGTGCCATGTTGCACCCATAGCAAAGCCGTGCCAAGCAAGAACAACGAGTCCGAACCGCCCACAATGACAAGACTCTTTCGAGCTGCTTCTGATGCCTTGGGACCAGTCAAATTGATCATCAGGTACAGGAGGACGGCCAGCATGCCCCAGCAGGTGACGAGCAAAACCAGATCGTTAGCAAGAAAAACGCAATTGGCCAGTCCCAGCGACCACAACAGGCAAGCGTAGTATAAAGACCGCCCCGATTTGTTTCTCATGAAGTCCAGAGAATAAACGGCGATCAGCAATGTGAAGACGCTGCTGGTGATAACGAGCAAACCGCTGAGCGGATCCACTCGAAACAGGCCCGCAACAGCAGTTGCCTGGAATCCTGCCTTTTGCAGCAGAATGCAATTCGCAATCAGTGTCAGCGTCGCCGTCACGATCGCCAACCAGGACAGAGTTCGTTCGAACCGACGCGGCAATGCCAGGCAAACGAATCCGGCTACCAGCAGAAGGTAGATCGGTTGCAACAACGGTTCCCACATCGATTCAAATATCCCATCTCAAGTTTGGACCTTGGTGCCCCAGTTCGTCCCTCAGCCGTTGGGTTTTTTCGTGGGCGAGTCGAATGAGTTCCTTGCCATCGACGACAACTTGATCCGTTTGCCTGTCAAGGACGGCGGCCATGCGTTCGGTACAGCAATAACAGGGATCAACTGCGGCCAGGATGATGGTGGCATCGGCGACGGTTTCACCAATGACTGCTTCCCGGTTGGTTAGCACGTTCATGTAACTTGGTGCGCGAATCTTGTGTCGCATTGGCCGGTTGCTGCCGTCGCTACGGATGTAATGGA
>JBPCVB010000357.1:0-23258 GCA_051010855.1 Pirellulaceae bacterium
GGTAGTTCTGGATATTGCCCGTCTGCTGTGTCATGGCGAGCCCTTTCTGGCTGGGTGTTGACGAAACGCGTTGGTCAACGGTCGGTGGGCGGTGAAAGCCCGGTTTTCCCGTTATTTTTCGCTGGTCGAGCCGCGGCGCAGTCCTTAAAATGATCGCAGGCTACAATATAGCGTCGACTCACGGAGGTGGGTATTCGCCGTGCCAGGACCTGCTCGTCGACCCTGACGGGTTCGGACCGGCTACTTGCCGGTCAGTTCCGATCAACATTTCCCAAGCTGTTCAACGGATTGCCAAGAGGAATAAACCATGTCCGAAAGTGGTTCGGCCGTCATTGAACCAGTCGTTCGCCCCGATACCAATCAGCGTCGCAAGCCCAAGCGGCAGCCACGGTATCACGTAATCCTGTGGGACGACGACGATCACTCGTACGAATACGTCATCATGATGATGAGAAAGTTGTTCGGTCACACGATCGAACAGGGTTTCAAGATTGCCGAACAGGTGGATAACGGGGGCCGGGCCGTCTGCCTGACCACGACCCGTGAACACGCCGAGTTGAAACGGGACCAGATTCACTCGTTTGGCCGCGACGACTTGATCCAGCGTTGCGAGGGATCCATGTGGTCAACCATTGAACCGGAACCAGGCGAGTGACTGCGAAGCTCAAAACGCACACGCTTGGTTGCAAGGTAAACCAGTACGAGACGCAATACCTGCGCGAGGCGTTGCTGGGCATCGGTTTCTCCGACGCAGATTCCGGGCAGCCCGCTGATCTTTGCCTGGTCAATACCTGTACGGTGACGGCCGAGGGCGATTCCAAGAGCCGGCAAGTCATCCGTCGCATGCATCGCCAGAATCCGGACGCGCGGATTGTTGTGATGGGTTGCTACGCTACGCGAGCGCCCGATGAAGTTTCTGCATTGCCTGGCGTTGCCGAAGTGGTCACCAACAAACGCGAACTGCCAGATTTGCTGGGGCGTTTCGGAGTCGTTGATATTCCCAATGGCATCACAGGACTTAATAACCGTCACCGGGCGTGGGTCAAGGTGCAGGACGGTTGCCTGTTACGCTGCAGTTACTGCATCATCCCGCGGGTGCGACCGGAAATGTACAGCCGGCCCATGGTGGATGTACTGGATGAAGTGCGACGGCTGGTCGATCGAGGGTATCGTGAAGTTGTACTGACTGGTATTCACCTCGGTCACTACGGCGTCGATTTCAATCAGGGTAAACGCAAGGCCGACTGGGTACGACTGTCACGCCTGGTGCGAGACATCTGCCAAATCGATGGCGACTTTCGGGTGCGGTTGTCGAGTATTGAGGCGACCGAAGTCACACGTGAACTTATCAACGTTATGTCGGAGTATGCGAACAAGGTTTGTCCGCATTTGCATGTCTGCCTGCAAAGCGGCAGTGATTCAGTGCTGCGCCGGATGCGGCGTCGCTGGACGGTTCGTCATATTCTGGATCGATGCGAGCTGATCAAAACGCAACTTGATCGACCCGCACTGACGACAGATGTCATTGTCGGATTTCCCGGTGAGACAGACGATGAGTTCGAGCAAAGTCTGGAGACGTGTCGGCAAATCGGCTTTTCCAAAATTCACATGTTCCCTTTTAGTCCGCGTAAGGGAACACCCGCGGCGGAAATGCCCGATCAGGTCAGCAAGTCGACGAAGGCCGAACGCGGCCGGGCCGTCCGGGAAGTCGAAGCGACCAATCGCCGCGATTTTGCCTCCACACTAATTGGTGTAAAGGAGCGGTTGCTGGTTGAGGACATCGATGCGGACGGCGTTGTCCAGGGCACGACCGGCCGATATTTGCCGGCGGTTGCCACATCAGACGTGGCCGAATCCCTTGATGGCCAGCTGGTCGACGTGTGTATCGATTCGTTTACCGATGATTTGCTGAATTCGTCGACGGTAGCAGTACACCTGCCTTCACGAGTGTAGTTCACTATGTCGGGCATGGCGGTCTTTTTCGGCATTGCGGCGTTCCTGATGCTGATGGCTTTTTCACTGGTGCCGTTGTCCAAATGGATGTCGCGGCTGCAGTCCGGCAGAAACACGTTTCGGAGCCTGGCCGAGCATTATTCGGGAACCCTTTATCCCCAGGAATTTCACCGGTTTCCGGAAGTTGCTATCCAGGTTAATGGGGCCTCGTTTCTGATTCGGGCGGTGGCCTCCAGGCGTAATCGAACTGACCAGGTTCTGCACATTTCCGGTTTGTGTCCTGATGTTCGGTTTCGTTTGCGACTCACGCCCGAAAGTTTTGGCAGCCAGTTCAAACGGCTGTTGGGTTTGACCGATGTCGAAATTGGTGATCGCCAATTTGACAATGCGTTTGTAATTCAGACCAACCGCGAACAGCAATTGGCGCAGTTCCTGTCCGAGGACGCTCGTGCCGCTCTGTTAACGTTGCTGAGAATCGGCACGCCTCAGGGATTTGATCTGAACATCGTCGCAGGCGACGTTGACTTTCGCAAAAAGATTGACGTGACCAACGCAGACAAGTTGATTGAAACGATCGATCAGTTTGTCCACACCTGGTTTGAGATGCTGAAGAACCTGCCGGTGTTGCAGGACCCCGGTGGGAGCAGTTTTCTGGGACTCGATGAGATCACGTGGTTGTCAGAAAGATCACCTGGTCAGGTCCTTGTCTATACCGAGGCGCATACTGCGGTCTGTCTGGTTTGCGGCAGCGAAATCCTTGACCAACGGGTGCAATGCCGTTCCTGTCGCACAGCCCATCACCGGGAATGCTGGGAATACTTTGGCAAATGTGCGACCTACGGTTGCGGGCAAGTGCGGTTCCGCAAGGTGAAATAGGCTATTCGGCCGGGGCAACAAGCATTTCGCCGCGACCCCCCTGCAATTGATCGCCATGATACAGATCGAACTGTTGACGGGAAAGCGAATTGGCAAATCCAATGTCGTTCAGAAATTGATCGAGCAACGCGGTCACCGGCATTTGATGTCGGCCAGCAGCCAGGAATCCGGCCGGAATCGCGTCGGGACCGTGGCCCAGCACTATGGTGCCGCGGACCATTTCCAGACCAGCGTTTTTTTTGACCTGGCCACACACAACAATCGTGCCGGCTTTCATAAGAAATCCGCAACAGTTACCTGCATCGCCACGCACTGCAATAATGCCGCGTCGCATTAGCTTGCCCGTGGAATTGCCTGCCGATCCGTCAATTAGAATCACACCACCGTTTTGGCCGTGCTTGCCACCTGCGTAGGCCGCTCCTGTCAGGTCACCGGCATTACCGCGAACATGAATTGTGCCGCCCGCCATTTCGCTGCCAGCATGGTCACCGACGCTGCCGGTTGTCTGGATGGTCCCTCCGCTCATGCGGCTGCCGATATGGTGACCCGCACTGCCCTCGATTTGTATGTGGCCCACGTCCAGCTGATGGCCAATTCCGTTAACAGTATCCAAATCGCCACGCCACACCTGCTGAAGGTCGGAGGCATCCCCTGTTACACTGAACAACTGACCCAATTCGACAGATTGATTGCCCAAATAGACAGGTAACCGCTGTATGTCGTCGGTAGAAAGACCCGCGACACGTGATGGCGTGGCATCGAAGACATCAATGCAAGTTTCCGGTTTTTCGACGAGTTCAATTTCGAGCATACGACGCGAGCTTACCCGGTTCCTTCAAGTGCCGGATTATTATGGCTGAAATTGCAAACAATTTCGATTACATGATTCCAGCGATCATTCTGTCCGGTGGACGATCACGGCGTATGGGTCGCAACAAGGCCACGCTGCCGCTTGGACAGGAAACTGTATTGCAGCGCGTGGAATCCGTGTTTGCATCGATTGCCGATCCATTGGTTCTGGTTATTGGCAGGGATAGTACGGCGCCGGGCACCAGACGGGCCCGGCGGGTGGTCCGAGACGAACACGCGGATTTTGGGCCACTGGAGGGACTGCGAATTGGACTGGAAAGTGTGCGGGGCGATGGGGCGATGGCAATGGTGGGTACCTGCGATGCACCGCTGGTCGTTCCCGAGGTATACACCACCATGTCGCGACGATTGCTGCACTCATCCGAACATGATGCCGTGATGCCATTAATCGAAGGCCAGCACCACCCGTTAACCGCGGTGTACCGGGTTAGTGTCTTGCCCGAGATCGAGGAAATGGTGCAGCGGAAACAGTTGCGCGTTCGCGATTTGCTGAAGCGAATTAACGTGCTGGAGATGGGCGCTGACGAACTGCGGGGAGTTGATCCACAGCTACGTACGATACGCAACATCAATACCCCGGAAGAGTACCAGCGGATGCTGGAAGAGCTTTGAGTCTCAAACGCCCTTAAGCACTTCGGTGAGGTCAATTGGCTCGGCGTCGGCCCACAATCGTTCGAGACTGTAGAAGTCGCGCGTCTCGGCGTCGAAAAGGTGGATGACCACGGTGCCATAATCCAGCACAATCCAGCGGCTTTCATCGTAACCGTCGATGTTCATGCGCTTGTCACTGAGGTCATCTTCCAGCTTGTGGTCGATCTCCTCGCTCATGGCATGCAATTGCCTGCGACTGGTGCCAGTCGCAATGATGAAGTAGTCGAACAGGGCCGTCTGGCGACTCATGTCCAGCACAACAATTTCAGTGCCTCCATTTTCTGCAGCCGTTCGCGCTGCGGCCAGCGCCAGTTCCAGACTTCGTTCCGGGTTTTTGCGAGTTACTGCCGCGTTGGGCGAGCGATCGTCAGTCACACAGGGTTCCGTAGATTGATGGGACAGGGAGTTAAGGGTCATTCTAGCCGCCAATGACTGTCGAAACGATGGTACGCAAGTGGATATCAGGCCACAGGACAGGTGACAAGGGAGCCGGGTTCGCTGTGTCAGAAAAGTGGCAGTTCGACCCGGCAGTCCGTCTGCGTTGACCACCGCCCGAGGTCAGCCTAAAATTCGCCCGGCCAGTCTTTGCCCCACCGCCCGAGGCCCGTTTTTGCGAGGCCGGTTTCCGCAAAGGAATCCCATGCAGTTCCGCTCCATTCCCATCGTCTTGTTGTTGATTTTTATTCTGACCCCGGCCGTCTCCGGCCAGCGGAAAGTAGCGGTCTGCAGCACCACCCAGATTGCGGATTTCACCCGGCAGATCGTTGGTGATGACTGGGAAGTGCTGTGTGTGCTGGGGCCTGGGCAGGATCCGCACAACTACGACCCAAGGATCGAAGACACGGACATGGTGGCACGCGCCGATCTGTGTTTGCATAATGGCTGGCACCTGGAGGGTGGCGAATGGATGCAAAAACTGGCCGACACCAATAGCAAGCCTTTGGTGACTTGTGTTCAGGGAGTTTTACCTTTGCAAACCGCGGACAAGGAAGGCACGGTCAACGACCCGCACGCCTGGTTTGCCCCTTCCAATGCAGCGATTTACGTCCGCAACATTCTGGCCGGCGTCAGCAAAATTGACCCGGAGAACGCTCATGTATTTCAGCAACGCGCCGAGTTGTATATGGGCCAGCTGAATGCCCTTGATCTGTGGATCAAAAATCAGGTCGTTCAGATTCCGGCGGGCCGTCGCGTGTTGGTGACACATCACGATGCATTCGGCTATTTCTGTGATACCTACGGATTCCAGGCGGCCAGTCCAGCCGGCTGGACGACGGAGGAAATCGGCGGTATCGGTCTCGATCGCCGTCAGGAGATTGTCGAGACCATTCGCGATATCGGTGTTCCATCCATCTTTGTGGAAACGTCACTGGACCAACGTATGATCTCGGAAATTGCCCGGGATGCCGGTGTCGAGATCGGCGGCAACCTGTATTCCGACGCCATGGGAGGCGAGGGAACAGCCGGTGAGACCTATATTGGTATGATGCGTGAAAACGTGTTAACCATAGTCGCCGGACTGAAGTAATGATTCGTCCCGTGCTGGCAGCCCTGATCGCTGCCTCCATCCTGCTTTTTGTTTGGCAATACGCCAAGTTTACCGACCGGATTCGACCCGAGCCGGTTCAGATCATCGAGGACGCGGCCGCCGGTCAGTATGACGTTCGGGTCGTCTGTACGTGTGATTGCGCAGGCAACGCTTTTGGCAGCCCGGCACTGCGTGTTCGGTTTCGCGACCGGGTTCTGATCGAGCGAGTCGACAAACTTGCTGCCGGTGAGGTGCTGCTCATCCGCGATGTGCCGGACGTCAAACTGGGGTTCAATGATTTTCTGGTGCACGTGACGCCCGCAGAGACGGCTGGTTCGGGGGCGACAGGAGCATTTAGCGTGGAGGCGCCTGCAGCCGAATCCAGCGTCCAAACCTGGGTTGCGCGAGCCGTTCGTGTAGAGATTCTGCGCGATGGATTTACAGTCGCCGATGAATTGCTGTGGTCCGCTACGCCGGGTCCCTTTGGCGAACTGGTCAGAATCAACGTCGGCGGAGCAGTGCACACGCATTCGGACCAGGCCGATCCATGAATAACAACGTACCGGCAATCCGGGTCGACAATCTGACGGCCAGCTATGGACCTGTGCCGGCGTTGCTGGATATCAGCCTGTCGATCCCCGCTGGCCAGCTGGTTGGCGTTATCGGTCCCAACGGTTCGGGCAAATCAACATTGATCAAAGCCATTCTCGGATTCGTCAAACCGGATATCGGTGCGGTTCAGTTGTTTGGTCAGGATGTTTCGCGATCCCGCGGGCGTGTGGCTTACGTGCCCCAACGCGGTTCTGTGGACTGGGATTTTCCGGTAACGGTTCGCGAAGTGGCGTTGATGGGTCGTTACGGTACCAAACGCTGGTGGCAGGATATGTCTCGCAACGACTATGCCCTGGCCGATCGGGCACTGGAACAGGTTCGCATGAGCGAGTTTGCCAATCGGCAGATCGGCCAGCTGTCAGGCGGTCAGCAGCAGCGTGTGTTTATGGCGCGCGCACTGGCGCAAGACGCCGACATCCTGCTGCTCGACGAACCGTTTGCCGGTGTCGACGCAGCCACCGAACGATCGATCCTCGACGTGTTGACCAATGCACGTCAGTCCGGCAAGACGATGGTCGTCGTGCATCACGATCTGGAAACAGCGGCGGAGTTCTTTGATGCACTGATTCTGTTGAAACAACGTCTGTATGCCTATGGATCGCCGGAGCAGGTATTGAATCCGGATTTGCTGAGTGAGGTATATGAGGGCAAGTTGCGTGTGTTTGCCGCGCTGGCGGGCGAGCCGATCGATCAAGCGCTGGAGGAGGCGCGTTCATCCGCTCTCAAATCCGGCAAACGAGGTGGTGACAGCTCATGAACGACTGGCTCACCGAAATCCACCTGGCCCACGGGCACCTGATCAAACCGTTGATCGTCGGTACTCTCGTTTCGCTGGTCTGCAGCATCGTTGGTTGCTTCATCATCCTGCGCAGGCTGTCCTTTCTTTCTGACGCCATCGCGCATTCGATGCTGGCCGGTGTGGTGGGTGGCTGTCTGCTAATGAAGCTGGTGTTTGATGTCGAGGCACACGTGGGTGCCATGCTGCTGGGCGCCTTGTTGGCCGGTATCGTTACCGTGGCGATGGTCAGCTTCGTGACCCAGGCATCACGGGTCAAGCAGGATACGCCCATCGGCATCATGTACACGGGCATTTTTGCCATCGGCGCCTTTGCAATTTCCATGAAAGCCCTGGGCAAGCACATTCATATCGATATCTACCACTTCATCGTGGGATCGGTGATCACAGTGGGCAATGCAGAACTGTGGATCGCGGGAATCGTGGCGGCAATCGTAATCCCGCTGGTGATCATGTTCTTCCGTCAATTGCAGCTGACGAGTTTTGATCCGGTGATGGCTGCCTCGATTGGCATGCCGGTTGTCGCCGTCGATTACATGCTGACCGGGATGACTTCCCTTGTTGTGGTCAGTGGCGTGCGGATTGCGGGTGTCATTCTGGTGGTCGCGCTGGTGATTACGCCGGCGGCTTCGGCCTATCTGTTGTTTGACAAACTTAGCCGGATGATCGTGGCCGCGGCAGCCATCGGCGTTGGCTGTTATTGGGCCGGATTCTGGCTGGCTCGAGCGGCGGGCGCTTCGCCGGGCCCCGCAATCGTGATTACCAGCACCGGGTTCTTTATGTTGACCCTGATATTGGCACCCCGTTATGGATTGCTGGCCGACTGGCGGCGACGCCTGAGCGCCGTACCCCAGGAACTGAAAGAGGATGTGCTGGGGTCGGTGTTACGTAGCCAGGATGAATGGGTTCCGCTCACGCTGGTGATGCGAAACGTCGGCGGTCCGCGACCCCGAGTGCGTAGCGCTATCGGGTCGTTGATTCGCCAGGATCTGCTGGATCAGGACGATGGCAAAGTCAAGCTGACGATAAAGGGACGCCGCGAGGCGCGGCGGTTGTTGCGGGCGCACCGTATCTGGGAAACCTACCTCGATCACATGGGAACGCCAGCACGCGAATTGCATGGACAGGCACACAAGCTCGAACACCTCAATGACGAACGAACCATCGACTACCTCGATGACAAGCTGGGCCATCCACTGACCGACCCGCACGGTAGCGAAATTCCCGAAGATTTTGTGGACTTTGAGGAATTGGAAGAAGTCCGCGCGAGTTTGCTGCGAAAAGGAAACAGGGCCGAGATCGTGCGGGTCGAGGAAGCCGCTCGCAGCACTGGCTTACACGCGGGAATGACGGTCCAGACCCAGCCACGCAGCGCGGACGGCGAAACCTGGACGCTGGTCACCGAAAATGGCAAGAGTATTCAGCTGGATCATCACCAGGCCGATGCGGTGTTTGTCCGACTGATCCAAAGCGACCATCCGGCATGAATGAAGGATGGGACGTCATCGTGACGGGTGCAGGAGCGGCCGGTTTGTTCGCTGCTGCGACGGCTGCCGCCCGCGGTCGCAGAACGCTGTTGCTGGAAAAAAACAAGAAGCTGGGTGTCAAGATACTGATGTCCGGAGGCACGCGGTGCAACATCACACACGAAGCGTCCTGGCAGGCCATGGCCGATGCCTTTGGGAAGCGGCAAGGTCGCTTTCTCAAATTCGCCATGGCGAGTCTGAAACCGGAAGATGTAGTGCGACGGTTTCACGATCTGCACGTTCCAACCAAAGTTGAATCAACTGGCAAGATCTTTCCGCAAAGCGATCGGGCGATTGATGTCCGAGATGCGCTGGTCTCCTGGGCAATCCAATGTGGAGTCGAGATTCTCAACGAAAGTCCAGTGACCGATATTCGGCAATCGCCGACCGGATTTTGTGTCACCGCAGGCGGCAAGGAACTGGAGTGTTCTTCGTTGATCGTCACAGTCGGCGGACAAAGTTATCCGGGTTGCGGAACGACCGGCGACGGCTACCGATGGTTGACTGAGTTGGGACATACGATTGTTCATCCGCGACCGGCACTGACGCCTCTGCGAATCATCGATGACTGGGCCAGGGAACTTGCCGGGATCACCACCGCCGATGTGGCCGCGCGAATTCAGCTGGAGAAACCTGAGCTAGCCCACTCGAACGGTCGAGCCAGCGATCGAGGCTCGTTTTTGTTTACCCATCGCGGTTGTTCAGGGCCGGTCGTGTTAAACCTTAGTCGCGCGGTCACGGATCCTGCCCACAATTGCCGCAAGCAGTTGGTATGCGACTGGCTGCCGGAATTGGGCGAGCAACAGTTGCGTGACGAATTGAAGGGCGAAAGCGGCAGCGCAACAGCGCAACATATTGGTTCCTGGCTCGCTGCCCGACTGCCCAAACGTCTTGCGGCGGCGTTGTGTCAACGTGCAGCGGTAGATTACGCGCGGCCATTGGCAGAATTAAGTCGCCCTCAGATCGCCACGATTCTTCAGCAACTCAAACAATGCTCACTCGATATCGCTGGAACCCTGGGATTCGCCAAGGCGGAAGTGACGGCTGGCGGTTTGAGTCTGGATGAAGTCGACCCAAATACGATGGCCAGTCGAATCGCACAGGGACTGTTTGTTTCGGGAGAGATTCTGGATGTGGATGGACCGATTGGTGGTTACAACTTTCAGGCCGCCTTCAGTACCGGATTCGTGGCCGGAAATAATGCATAGCCAGCGTACTGACTGCTTTAACGACATTGTGTAAGTCCGCGGGATTTGCTACTTAAACGCACTCCCATTCCAGCCGCCGGAGCACAGCATGTCAGAGAATCCACAACTGCGAATTCACAGGACACCCGATGGCGATCCGCTGGATCCGTGGATGTACGGCTTGTTGAAATTCGTTGGCTGCTACAACGTGCTGGCCGGGCTGGGCATGATCGTGCTGTACCACGAAGGATTCAAGATGCTTGGGCTGGCAAAGCCTGACATGAATTTGCCTATCCAACTGGTGGGAATGATGGTCGCGTTGTTTGGTGTCGGCTACTGGATTGTGGCCAGAAACCCGATCGAAAACCGCAACGTATTGTTGTTGGGATTCTGGAGCAAGTTTCTGGGGTCGGTTCTGGCGGCGCCCTATGTGATCAGTGGTCAATTGCCAATGATCATGATCCCGATCGTTTTGCTGGCCGATGTGATCTACCTGGTGCCTTTTTGGCGTATCTACCAGCGTTGCCGTGCGGCAGCCGAGTTGAGGCAACGAACTCACTACAGTAACGCCGCTTGAATCGCGGGTTCTTGCCGCATTCGTCGGACGAGCCATCGTGCATTGAACACGGGGAGGTCCGCACTTGTCATCACTTGTCATGATCAAAACGGGACAATGGTCCCGTCCTGCCGTCAACGTTTTACCGGTAGTCTTTACTCTATTCGTCGCGTTCCGCCTCGGCCTTGGCGCGGTCCCAGGCCACTTTGCCGCCGACGATCGTGTAATCCACGCGGGCATCCTGAATTTCCTCTTCGGGACACGTCATGATGTCGTGCGACAGGACCACGATATCGGCGAGTTTGCCCGGTGTGAGCGAGCCCTTGATGTCTTCCTCGAACGCAGCATAGGCACAACTCATTGTGTATGACTCAAGTGCCTCCTCACGCGACATGCACTGATCGGGGTAGAAGGCCGTTCCGTCCTTGAGTTTGCGAGTAACCGTCGCATAAAAGCTGGCGATCGGATCGATGTCTTCGACCGGGGCATCAGTACCGTTGGTCACCACGCCACCGGATTGCATCAGTTTTTGCCACACATAGGCTCCTTCCTCGCTGCGTCGCGGTCCCAGTCGCTGCAGCACATAAATCGCGTCGGACGTGCAGTGAATCCCCTGCATGGACGCGATCACGCCCAGTTCTCCAAACCGGGGAATGTCATCAGGATGCAAATGCTGGGCATGTTCGATACGCCAGCGACGAGGTTGAATTGACGGGTTGTCGTTAAACGTTTTTTCAAAGATATCCAGGACTTTGCGATTGGCCTGGTCACCGATGGCGTGAATGCAGTACTGGTAGCCGTTTTTGACAGCCAGCTTGGCCAGTTCTTCGGCCGTTTCGATGGGTGCCGTGTTCAGACCTTCACTGTTTGGCATGTCGGAATAGGGCATCAGCAACCACGCTCCGTGTGCGCCTAACGCTCCATCCAGTGACAACTTGATCGCGTTAACGGTCAGGAAATTTTCGCCATGCCGGATTTTCTGGACGCGGGGCAGGTTGTCTTCCATCAGGGAAAGATGATCGCGAACCATGACCCACATTCTGACACGCAATTTGCCTTCGTCAGCCAGCTGGGTGAACCGATCGATGGTAGCAAACGAAGAGCCCGCATCCTGAAAACTGGTAATCCCGTTTTCCAGACATTCCTGGGTAGCCAGTTCGACGGCTCGCAACGCAAGTCGCTGGCGATCTTCGGCCGTCATCTCGGACTCGTCACGTGATTGGGCACGCCGGATCAGGCCCTGGGCCGTTTCCCGGAAGACACCGATGGGTCTTCCATCCTCGGCATGCAGGATTTCGCCGCCCGAAGGTGGTTTGGTATCGGCGTCGATCTCCGACATTCGCATGGCGTAATCATTGGCAAAGCACATGTGACCACTGGCATGGGTCAACAACACGGGATGGTTGGGCGAGACCGCGCTGATTTGGTCGTGAACCGGATAGCCCTCGACATTGGGTTCGGGTCGCTGACTCCATTTTTCCTGATGCCAGCCGCGACCGATGATCCACTCGCCGGGAGGCGTGATGCGAGCCGCGTCGGCCACCTGGTCAACAATGTCATCCCACGATTCGGCTTTGGTCAGATCCAGCATCATTTTCGCTTGACCAAGACCAACAAAATGCCCGTGCCCTTCAATGAAACCCGGGATCACCAGCCGACCATTCAGCTCAATAAATTCCGTATCGTCGTCGGCAAACATGAGCAGGTCATCATCTGTGCCAACGGCGAGAATCTTGTCACCTGCCACAGCGATGGCTTCTCCGCCTGGAAATTGCTCATCAACGGTAACGACCTTGCCACCACGCAGAATCAGGTCGGCCGTTTGCTGGGCGACGGAGGAATTGAATGTAACGCACGAAACGAGCAGCAGAACGGCAATACCATGGATCCGGAAACGCATCGGCTGATACTCCTCAAGGTCGTAGATTGGACGACCCTATCGTAAGTCAGCCGATCGGCAGAATAAAGATATGGGTACCTGGGCGGACTCGCCTGGAGCCTCGCCCTTCCACAGATTCATGCAAGCGACTAGGCCGCCTTCAGCGTGCGACCGTGATTGGCTGCGTCAATCCATTCGTGGATTTCGTCAAGGTCCGGTTGTTTTCCATTGCGGAGAACTCGCAGGCCTTCCTTTGTTTTCACGAATTTGGTCACCGTTTGCAGCAGGCTGTCAGCGTTCATTGTGGCCAGGTCCGTTGGCTCGGTGATCCCGCAGGCGACCAGGATCTGCACGTCGTGACCCCGCAAGTTGGGGACGTGACACATCAGGCGTGACTGCTTTTGCCACGTTCTGAGCACCTTGGCCGACATTCTTCGGTTTTCGAGTTGCCCAGCCATCTCGTCAGCGTCTGCAGCCAGAAAATCGTCCACAGTTTCGATGCCGATGTCATAAAACCGTTCCGCGGACCTGGCCCCGATCGAGGGCGCTGCGTCGATGTCATCGCTTTGGTTGAGATAGAAACGGTAGGCGCTGGTGGTCGTCGCGGCAGTGCGACTGGTACTGGAACCGCGCGTTGACCGGGTACGCAACGGCGCCGTGGAGCGACGGGAAGCCGATGCCGTTCGGCGATTGCCCGATGACCAGTCCCCGGTACGACGCGTGCCCTTGTCCCGACTGCGATAACGGCTGCGGGTGTAACTTCGCCAGTGGTCAGTGTCGCGCAGGCGTGAGGCCCATTGCCTGATGCGCCCAGTACTGAATTGCGACCAGGCCACGTTGCTCCGCCGACCTGCTGACGAATCCAGATAGCGTTTGATGCGTTCGAGAATTTCACCCTCGGGCATCTGCATAATCAATTCGGGCCGATCAATACCGCTGCCGACCAGGACGCGAGCATCGTTGGTTCCCAGCTCTGGCAGACAGATCAGCAACCAGGCCTGCGCCTGCCAGCGATCAATTTGATCGACATTAAATCCGCGACGTGCCAGCTCCTTTTCCTGGGCAGTCAAGTCCATGTCCAGTAACTGACCCACGGTGCGAATACCGAGACTTTCCATCGGCGTCAGGTAAATCGATTCTACGAGGTCAATGTCCTGCAGGACGGTTTCACGCGAGCAGCGTGTACGGGGCGACTCAATGACCGGAGTCGGCACATAGTCGATCGGTTCTGCGGTTGCCTGGTGATCATTGGGCCGCGTCCAGCCATGGTAATCCGCAGGCTTCACTGCAAAGGGGCCGGTGGAGTTGGAGGCCGTCAACTGTTTGGGTGGGTGATAAAATGTCGACGATGGAGTCGAGGGGGGTGGCGGCGGATTGTCGTGACGGGGGATAGCCGGAGTTTCCGGGTACCATGTCGGCGTCGTAATGTTGGTGTCGGGCAGATCAAACACAGTTGCCTGATGCTGCAGGGCCTGTTCAAGACGCTTTTTGTTAGCCGAGACCAGAAGCACCTGATGACCATGCCGGCAGAAGTCCGACAGAGTGGACACGATTGAGTCGGAAACTCCGGTGTCGCGAATAATCATCGGCAATCGAATTCCCCGCAACGCCAGCTGACTGACGGCTGCCAGTGACAGACCCAGTTGAACCAGTTGTTGTTCGGGGCCACTCAGCTGTGACGAATCAACGACCGAGCTGTTCTGTCGCCGCACCTCAATTTTGCTGGATGGATCGATCCAGACCTGATCCAGTCGCCCGGCAGACAACTGGGCCAGCAATCGACTGGCTTCACCCAGCAAGTATCCGGGTTTCCAATCCAGCCAGGGGCGATCAGTCTCGACCTGGGTCTGCAGTGAAGATTGTTCCAGCATCAGGTCACGAATCTGTCGATCGATTTGATGGATATCGCTTGTCAGGTCAACGTCTGCCAACCGTGCGAGGCGATCCTGTTCGCCTAACAGGTCGTTGCGACGGGGTTCCAGCGACCTGATCTCGGATTCACGCGGCGCGATTTGATCGGACAGCAATCGATAGCGACGCTGCAAGTCGGCAAGCTGGACGCGCTCGGCAGCCAGATCAGTCGAGACGGTTTGATACTCGGTCTCTTGAGTCAACGTGGGAACCGGATGGGTCGTCACGAACCGTCGGCGGGCGGCGAGAAAGCCTTCTTGTTCCGCACAGGCAACGAACTGCAGATCGGCATGGATAATGGCATCGGCACCGGCTGGATCCAGTTCGCTGATCTGGCCAATCAACACTTCGCGTCGCTTCAGTAATTGCGTAACGTTTTCGTCCATCTCGTGATAACAGCGACGAAGTTGCTTGAGTTCGGCGACGGCTGCCTTGTGTCGCACGTGCCTGTATTGGCGGCCAAGTTCGTCACACAGCGCTTGCAAGTCGTCACGGATGGAATGGCAAAGCGTGGACATGTGTTGCCTGGTTTCGCCAGTTACCGGGGTTTGGGCCCAGGTCGCCGCCAGTTCTTCCGTTTGCCTGACCTTATGCTCTAGCGTGGACACAATATCACGAGTGCCGTGATAGGGATGGTCGTGCGATTCAATATTGAGTTCATCATTGGCGACCATGTCGTCGCGGAGGCGTACCCGCTCGTTCTGGATGTCCGACTGCACACTCCGCCAGCGACGAATCTGGTTATCGATCTCGTCCAGCCGTTCGTAGAACAGCGACAGGTAATCGAATTTGGGTCGGCTGACTGGAACGTGGCGCGTATTGCCTTCTTCCAGGTCGATGTAGCGGGTTAGTTCATCGATTTGGCGTTGCAAGTCGACAAGCCGATCGCGTTCGGAGGTCAGTCCCTGTTGCAGTGTATCGCAACGGGTTTGCAGTTCAGCCAGTTCAGATCGTATGGCTCGTAGGCGTTCGTGAGAGGTCGACCGGGCGTTTTCCTGTTCGGCCAGCAAACGGGTGCGCTGGCTGTTAAGTCGATCAATTTCGCTATTCAGGGTCTGCAGTCGGGTAATCCGGGCCATGGCCGACGCCTTCCAGGCATCAAAGCTGGACTGGTCACCAGCAAAGGGCATGCGTCCGGATCCGTAATGATCACCCAACTCGAACAGGTCTCGCAAACGCTCCACAAACGAGCTGCTCAGGCTCATACGAGCGGCGAACGGAACGTTGAAAAAGGATTCAAAGACGGATTGGTCGAGTCGGTGCAGAAAGTCCGGCGTGCGCTGAGTCGCAGGGCCACCATGCAGGTCGGATACGGACAGTTGTCCGTACTCGGTTCGGCAGGTACGTGACAGTTGATAGTTGTAACCACCTGAGATGACGTGGATGTAACCCTGCGGCCAATGCATATGGGACGGATGCGTCGCCGCGGGACCGTAAAAGATTTCGCGAACAAAGTTGCCGAGCGCATCCTGAATAGCGGGTTGCGAGCTGTAAACGACGTTCAGGCCCTCACCAAGTTTGTCGAGGCGGGTATTGCGGGTGCCGTGATAGCCTTCAATGGCGATTTCCGTGAGCTTCATGCCTGGCTCCATTTGCTGAAGGGTCGTGGCGCTTCATGCGCCTGTTGTAGAAGTGACTTCCTGTCCTGGGATCCAAGATGCGACTTGAGGCGTCCGGTAACGGAACGATCTGCGGGCGCGGGTACCCGATAATCCCTCGGAGCATGAATTTATTACAGCTTGCCAAATCGACCTAGATCAGTTTCGCAGGTCATTTTGGTGTCCACGCTAGCGATGCACCCACAGCGATTTACGGCTGCTGTCGACTCAAATTGGCAACTGTTTCCGATCCGAACCCGGGGACCAGGCGAATCGGTAGTCCGCCCCCAGCTGCATACGGGTCAAAAAGATAATCTGATGGGTATGGCCAACGAAATGAGTTGTTGTGTGGCTGATCGCGTGCAGCCCCGTTACCGCGAACCCCTGGATGACGTACTCCCGTAGCAGATCGTCGGCTTTGAGCATTTGAAAAACCTGTCTGGCTTCACTTACGGTTTGTTCCGTGAGCGCAAGTAATTGGCTGCCGGATTGACCGCCGGTTGCCGCGAACTCACTGTCGCGGTCGCGTTTTTCCGGCTCACCGCCCACGCCGGCTATGGCCCATTGCCGCAAGTTGCCACAGATGTGCAGAACCAGGTTGCCTGCGCTGTTCGATTCCGGGTGGTGACGCCACCAGATTTGTTGGTCGGACAACTGTTCCAGACAATTGCGGATTTTGACCACGGACTGGTCCAGCAAATCGCTGGCGTCATCCAAAAATGTTTGGGCAACAGAGTCGTTGTCGGCCATGGTTTTCCTCGCTGGGTAGTTTTTCCTGTGGCGGTGGTTGGTTACAGTGAGCAGTGTTTCCAGTCAAAGCCTGAGGTGTATTGTGAGATCGGTGAAACTTCGTGCTGTATGGTCGACGCTGGTCGTGGCTCTGCTGCTGGTTCCAGCCACCGAAGTGTGGTCACAGCGGTGGCCACGACAATGCTGTCCTCCGCCAAACTGTTGTTGTCCACCGGTTTGCCCCAACTGTGGCTACCGGCATTATCCTTCACTTCCGGCACAGGTGCCAGGGTCGGTGACGTGGATGACATCGCCGGCGACCCCGGCCAACGCGTTGCAGCCTGGCACGATGTCGACACCGGCTATTGCCAACAATGTTCCACCGGCCGGGTTCACCGCGTTGTTTAACGGCAACGGCCTGGAAGGCTGGTACGGTCAACGCGATATCAACCCGCATGAGTTGTGGGAGTTACCCGACGACGAGCGGGAGCAAATGAGGGACGAGGACGAGGAGAATATGCGTCAGCATTGGCGCGTGGAGAACGGCGAGATCGTCAACGATGGCGCAGGTGTCTTTCTTTCGACGGAAAGTCACTACCGCGACTTCGAATTCTGGATCGACTACAAGACCGTGGCAGATGCAGACAGCGGCATCTATCTGAAAGCGGCACCGCAAGTGCAAATCTGGGACTACACCGAAGCGGGCGGCAAGTGGGGTATCGGTGCCGACAAGGGTTCTGGCGGATTGTGGAACAACTCGGCCGGCTCGCCCGGCAAGGACCCGTCGGTGCTGGCCGACCGCCCGTTCGGCGAATGGAATCGTTTTCGCATTCGCCAGATTGGGCAGCGTACCAGTGTGTGGCTGAATGACAAACTGGTGATTGACCATGCAATTATGGAGAACAATCATTGGAAAAAAGGTCATCCCCTGGCGGCAGCAGGACCGATCTGGCTGCAAACGCACGGAGGTGAAATTCGCTGGCGTAATGTATTTATTCGTGAGATCCCGGTGGACGAAGCCAATCGAATTCTGGCCGAGCGCGCAAATCGGGGAGCCGATCCCATCTTTGACGGGCAGACGTTTGCTGGTTGGGCCGGGCCGACAGACAACTACGAAATCGTTGATGGAGCTGTGCGTTGCAAGCCGGAGAAGGGTGGAACGATTTATACGGAGCAGGAATACGATGACTTTTCCGTGCACTTTGAATTCAAATTGCCGCCGGGTGGCAACAATGGACTCGCCATTCGATATCCGGGCGAGGGAGACACCGCTTATGTCGGTATGTGTGAATTGCAGGTTCTGGATAATACGGCCGATCAGTTTGCCACGCTGGATCCACGGCAATACCACGGTTCAGCGTATGGGATGGTGGCCTCTCATCGGGGCTATTTGCGTGAAACCGGTGAGTGGAATTTCCAGCAAGTCACGGTGCGTGGTTCGCAAATCAAGGTGGAGCTAAATGGATCCGTCATCCTGGATTCGGATCTGTCTTCTGTTACGGATTACATGGGTGATCAACCCCATCCTGGCAAAGATCGTACTTCGGGGCACTTTGGCTTTGCCGGCCACAGCTCACCCGTGACGTTTCGAAATATTGCCATACGGCGACTGGGCAATCAGTAACGGGAGCCGGACTTGTGTTAAATCTGTTGTTCAGAATCTTCGCGGCCTTGGCCGTGTTCATCGCCATTGTGATGTTGATTGGCTCGCTGATTCCGCGCTCATTCGAGACGACCAGCAGTGTGGTAATTGATTCATCGCCGGAAAAGATTTTTCCCTATATCAATCGAATTCGCCTGTGGTCGGAGTGGACGATGTGGAATCCGCATGACATCACGGAACTGAAAGTCGAGTACTCCGGCAGTGAAGAAGGCGAGGGCGCCGTGCAATCCTGGACCGAACCGCGGGGCAAGGGCAAGTTGTGGATCACCGAAAGCGTTACAAACCAGTCCGTCAACTTTACATCGTCGTTCGCCAATTTTCCGGATATGCAAAGCAGCCTGACGTTGATACCCCAGGATGAAAAAACGCGTGTAACGTGGATCAGTACCGGCTCGCTTCCGCCCGGCCCGTTCTATGGCTGGTTTGGCCTGACCTTTTCCGACTCGCTGAATCGTGAATACAAGAAGTCACTCGATCGATTACAACGTCTGGTTGAGATGCCGACGCATCCAGAAACACCGCCAGCCGACGGAAACAGCGGCGACTAACTACAAGAGCATTTCGATCGATATCGCAATACCGACGCCCAGTAACAACATGCACGACATCGCCAGGCGGTCATGCGAGTGGAATTGAACTTCCGGCAGCAAGTCACTGAGCGATATACAAAGAAATACTCCGGCGGCAATCGCCAGAGCTACGCCGTATACGAAATCCTGCTCGTCGCCAATCGTCGCGACTCCAGCGTAAAATGCCAACGCACCCAGAGGGCACATCAACGCAAAGATGACGTTGATTGCCGAACGTTGCCTGGGCGTTGAGCCCCGCACCGCCATTAGCGACGTGATCGTCAGGGCATCCAGCGGTTTATGTAACAGGATCGCCAGAAAAACCCCCAGGCCTGCCAGCATGTGCGTGTGCGGATCACCGGCACCGACGGCCGCGGCCAGAGCGATACCGTCAATGATCGTATGGACGGCAAAACCAATAGCCAGACCCATCCAGCTGATGTCCGAACGCTTGATTTCGTGCTCGTGATCGTGGTGGTCGCAATCGTGGGCATCCGCGTTGCCTCCATCGTGATAATGGAAATGGAACATGCGGATCAAAAAGAACATGAACAGCAATCCAGCCAGGGCGAACATCATGGTCAGCCGGGCATCGCGGAGCAAATCGATCGAATGTGGCAACAGATGCACCATAGCCACCCCCAGCATCACGCCGGAAACCAGGCTCAGCACCATCTGCGTGTGACGGTGGCCAAGCTTGATGAAATTGGGTAACCAGCCTCCCAACATCGAGGCGGCGGCAATCAAGACGCAATAGGTTACCAGCAGCCAGGTCATGAGCGGGCGAGCAAGAGAGCTTCCGGGAAGACAACGGACAAGATGATATCGGTTCGCCTGCCTGAATCAAAGTGCCAAATGAGGCGGTGCGATACTTATCGCATAATCAGTTCGCGAACTTCGGCAAGAACCTCAGGTTGCGAGACATAGTTGACAATGCTGTGTTCGCATCCCACGCCGTCAGAAACGTCATACTGTCGCACGTTGTGATGGCTCTGTAGCAACGCTTCGGCACCAGTCGCCCGGTAGCAACGGCCATTGAGCTTGCAAAATGCCTGAAAGGCGCGCATGGCGATGTCATCAGGGTTGCGAACCAGGCGAAGACTGTCGATCTGACTGGTTGATGCTTCCATTCGCCACGGGTGTTGCGGCCAAAAGCAATTGGTGGCGGGCGCCATGGCAATCATGTCGAACGTTGGCTGGGATTCGATGTCGTTGGCGGCATCAGCCCGCATCACCATGTGCTCAAGGCCGGTCAGCGCGATTTGGGTACCCAAACTATAGGTGACCATTAGAATTGACTTCTCCCGCCGCAACTGGCCAAGGAATTGACCCAGCAGGTGCCCATCGAAGTCTGAACGCTCGATTTTTGATGAGAAGTCAGCCAAAAAACGCGGGCCGGGGTCGGGATCAGATGGCCAGGACCAGATGATGAAACGTACCGGCGGGCAACTGGCAGACTGATTGGCAATCAAGGCCTGATAGGCCTGCTTGGACCTGCGACGCGCCCAAAACGCATCAGTACGGTTCCCGTGGATAAAGATCACCGTCTTGAGATCCTGGTGCCGATTGTGGACGTCGATCAGTTGCTCGATCGGTACGCGATTCCAGCCGGTGCCCTGCGTGTGTTTGCAGACAAACTGATCCAGCGGAACTTTGCCGCTGCAATCCAGCGACTGGATATCTCGAGTGGAAACCAGCCACAACTCGTCCTGGGGACGGGGTGAAAACTCCAGTGCGGGATACCCGTCGAGCATGTAACGACGTGTCAGGGTCACCCCGGGTTCGTCAGGGGCCGGGGGCGGATAGGGAAAACCGAATTGGCTCGGTGAACGATCGGGCAACGGATAATAATCATCCTGGGCGCAGGCGCACTGGAAACTGCAGACCCAGATCCACAGGGCGAAAGCGAACAGCGGCACCCACCAACTCCACCAGCGATCGTGCAGAGCCAGGGCCGATACCTGATTACTCGTTATGCGCGTCATAACCGTTGCAAATCGTCTCGGCGTTTCCGTTTTACAACATGGGCCAACAAATGTTGACGAAATTCAACACAGGTGCTTGCCCGTGGATCGGGACAGGGTACGTTTTCGCGACCTTTCGGTTCGGTCTCGCCCTTGCGGCCGCGCCGCCCTTCCCCAATTCGCGGAGTTGCTCCAATGAAAAACTTGATTCTCAGTCTGGCAATCGCAACTATGCTGTGCACCACCGTTGGGTGTGGAGGTTTGTGCCAGTGGTGGTCCAACAAACACAATAACAACGGGTGTCAGCCAGCGATGGAACCCAGTTACGGATTCGGATCCCAGCAGCCCTGTGCGACCGGGAATTGCGGACAGACTGGCGCGTCATACATGAATGACGGTTACATTCAAAATGACCCCTATACGAGTGGATCGAACTTTGGTGGTGCTACCATTAATCCTCCCGTGTTCGATAATTACTCGAACCCGAGTTATGGCAGTACAATCGTTCCTCCCGCTTCCAGCGGAATTATGCCCGGTCCGATCAATAACAATTAGCCGGGCTGCAAGACGCGATTTCGGCTCGACACAATCGGCAGTCCTGTTGCGTTTGAAACAGGCCGCACAACCTGAACCGGTAGCCGAACTGGTGAATTGAGGTACAGTTCGCGTTTTTTCGGCCGCTCAGGCAGGCTAAAATAATAATCCTTCAGGTCGCGGGTCGATTTGACCTGCGACCTTTTTTGATTGAGACAGCCCGGTTTGCCTTGCCCCTGTGTGACACCGTGAAACATCCGGCACCCGTATTCGCAGCTGCCTGCTGCTTGCTCCTGATTTTCATTCCTTTGCGGATGGTCAAAGCGCAGGACGAAGCGCCATCGATGAACGATGCTGCTCCTGCGTCCGCCAATCCCGAGCCAAACGAGGTGAAACGGATTTGGCGAGTAGGTGCCAATATTCAGGCACCGGCTCGACCCGTTTCCCGCTTGCTCGTCACCTTTCCAATTCCCACGGACTGGCCCGAACAGCATGTCAATCTGTATCAGGAAGAGGTGCCGCCGGAAGTTGGTCGAGCGGACTTTCGGGTTTCCGATGGCGTGAAGCAAATGGTCGCTACCATTCCACGAATTGATCCCGGTGAAAGAGTCGAGATTCATGTATTGATGGAAATTACCGTGCGTCCGGTTGCCTACCCCGAACGCACTGATCATCTGGTTATCCCGGCGCGTCCGCCCCGCGATGTGCGGTTGTATCTAAACCCCAGTCCGCTGATCAACCATCGCGATCGCTCGGTGCGAAATCAGGTCAAGGAAATTGTCGAGGGCATCGATTCGCCGTGGGAACAGGTCAAGGCCATCTACGACTGGGTGACACTCGAGATCGAACCCAACAAGGAAAGCGAAGTGATCGGTGCAGAACGCGCGATTCGCGATTTGGCCGGCAATCCGGAGGACATGGCCAACGTGTTTATAGCCCTGTGTCGCGCCAACAAGGTACCAGCCCGTATGGTGTGGGCCGATAATGGGGAATACGCCGAATTCTATCTGCAGGATGACACGGGAGAAGGAATCTGGTTTCCCGCCGTGCTCGAAGGCAAGCCCGAATTTGGCAAGATGACCAACCCACGCATCATCATCCAGAAGGGTGACAATATTCGCGTTCCGGAACAGAATCAACGACAGCGTTTCGTTGTCGAGCATGTAAGGGGCAGTGGCGGTGGAGCGCGACCGCGTGTCCGATTCATCCGCGATGTACTGCCGTCCCGGGACTCAAGGTAAGATCAGGTCATGAAATTCAGCATTCCCCTGCTCTGTTGCATATTCTTCCTGTTCACTCCGTTAGGCACGGCCCAGGAGTCGTCGCATAGCGCGGCGCAGGCACCGCGTGTCGTCGAGTTGCCACAAACGACGACCTGGAAATTTGGAGTTCGCATAACGGGCAGTGGACAAACGGATCGAATCCAGGTAACGCTGCCTGTCCCGGTGGCCTGGCCTGAGCAAACAATTCGCATCGTCTCGATTGATTCCACTGATAACGTTACCGGCGCCAAGCTCAAGGAACTTGGCGACGACGCCAGTCAGTTGTATTTCAAGGTCCGGCGACTGGTTGCCGGCGAGACGGCAGAAGCGACCGTCACTGTTGAAATCGAAAAACTGGAATCGGTGGCACCCGAGGATACGTCAGGATTTCGCTTTGCCGCAGCGCCACGTGGGCAACTGCGTAAATACCTGACACCCAGCCCATTCATCGAAAGCAACGACCGTCGCATCAAGGACCTGGCCGCCAGCCTGCCCCTTGACGCCGAAGCGCCGGCATGGGACCAGGTCAAGACGATTTACGAATGGGTGCGTGAGAACATCGAGTACGAATTCGATACAGAAATCCGCAGCTGC
>JBPCVB010000358.1:0-3046 GCA_051010855.1 Pirellulaceae bacterium
AAAACTAGCTTACGCGGTTAGCAGGGGGCGGAAATTACGTAGGCTGCGATCGAAAGAATTTGCGGTTTGGGAGGATTGTTCAGGCACTGCGGACCAAACGGCCAGCCACTGATTCAAATCGCGGGTCGTGAAAACGGATTAAGAAATACGATGCCCCAGGCGATCAACGTGGGCGATCGAATCAACCAGAACGCGCAGGCGTGCCGTTTTTGGGTCGGAACCGGGAGCCAACGTACCCCGGCGAATTAAGAAAACGCTGGTGCCTAACCTTCTTCGGCAATTTGCTTTTTGTACGCCGCGTGATCCAGCAAGGTATCCGGCGCGTCACCCGACATTTTTACTTTGGCGATCCATCCAGCGCCAAAGGCATCGTCATTGAGAATTTCCAGCCCGTCCGGCAAACCCGTGTTCACCTCAATGACTTCTCCGGAAATGGGTGCATACATCGGGCTGACGGCTTTCACCGATTCCACCTCACCAAACTCTTCGCCAGCGGTGACGGTCGCGCCGACTTGCGGCAATTCCATGTATACCAGGTCGGTCAATTGCTCGACCGCAAAGTCCGAAATGCCAATCGTGGCCACACCGTCTTCGCCGATATGGACCCATTCATGTGTGGCAGCGTAAAGAAGTTCTTCCTGGTTCACGTGGTTCTCCGAAATGGTGTGAGAGGTTCGGGTTTAGGATTTTATGAATGGCGATAATACTAACCCGACGGCTGAGCGAGAGAGTCCGTTTTTTTTTGGAGCAACTCGCTGTTGTTCGGGTTGTTGTTCGGGTTGAAGGTTGTCTATCCCCGGCTGTAAAACGGTAACTGACAAATCCTGGCTGGCAACCGTTTTCCGCGAATTTCGATTTCAACTGCGGTGCCGATTTCCATATGTTCGGGTTTCACAAAGCCCATGGCAATCGGTTTCTGAAAGGTGGGCGAAAAGGTGCCACTGGTGACTTCTCCCACTTGTTGGTCGCCGATAAAGATCAGGCTGTGTTCGCGAGCTGCACGTTTGCCTTCCATCTCCAGGCCAACTCGTCGTGGCAACGATTCGTCTTTTCGGGCGGCGACGATCTCGGAACGCCCCGGGAATTTCCGGTCCTTCACGTTGATGGCGAACTTGACATCGGCCTGCGCCGGGTTGATGTCTTCGGTGAGTTCATGTCCGTACAGGGGCATTGCGGCTTCCAGTCGCAGCGTATCACGGGCTGCCAACCCAACGGCACTGCCACCCAACGGCGATGCCTTTTCCAGAATCGTCGTCCAGATTTCTGCGGCCTTGTCGGCCGGGACCGTTAATTCGCAACCATCCTCGCCCGTATAGCCGGTGCGACTGACGATCGATTGGGTGCCACAGACCTCACTCATCATGCCGTGGTAGTACTTCAACGAACTGGGTGCGACCCCACACAGTGGGTCCATCACTTCCAGCGCTTTGGGACCTTGTACAGCAATCATGGCCGTTTGTTTGGTGCGATCTTCGAAGCCGAATTGATCCAGGTCACCGTGTTGCCTGAGCCAGCCGAGTATCTTTTCGCGATTGCTGGCATTAACGACCATAAAGCAAAATGCTTTTCCGGCCGAATCCTGCAAGTGATAGACCAGCACATCGTCCAATACGCCGCCGTCCTCTTTGGTCATTAGCGAGTAGCGAATTTTGCCAGCATCCATGGGATGCACACGACGAGTCGTCAGACCATTGAGAAATTCGCAGGCGGCCGGGTCGCTAAAATAAAAACGTCCCATATGCGAAACATCAAACATGCCCACCGCGTTACGACAGGCGTTGTGTTCTTCCATGATCGAGGTGTATTGCACGGGCATCGACCAACCGGCAAAGTCGACCATGCGACCTCCGTTTTCACTGTGCCAGGCATGTAACGGGGTTTTCAAAAGTTCAGTAGTGCTGGTCATTTACTCGTTAATCGAAAAGGAGTCTCAAATAAATCGTCGCATCATTCTATCGCAAGCCCGCAGGCACGACAGGCCCGCAAAAAGCCGATTTTTCCTGCAATTTTCTGGTACCATAAGCGAATACTTACGGGACGCCGAACACTCTTTCAATATCCTTTGCCGGACCGCCATATGATCGACGACAAAACCAAACTGAAGACACTCACCCGGGTCGATGACGAAGCCAATGGGTCGATCATCGTTTCGGTTTTGAAGGATGCCGGTATCAAGGCCACACTGACAGGCGTCTTCACAGCTGGTTTCCGCGCCGAGGCTCCCGGTTACGTCAGTGTCGTGGTCAGTGAGAAAGACCTGGCCAAAGCAAAGAAAATTCTACAGTCCATTGAATTGGAGACGCCGGTCGACTGGTCCAAAGTCGATGTGGGTGAGCCCGAGGACTAGCACCGCGCATGCGAGGCCCTTCGCCCTTCGCCCTTCGCCCGCGCTTCGCCCTTCGCCCGCGCTTCGCATTGTGTGCCGGTTCAGTTGGGGGCATCGTCGCTGGACGCTGCAGGCCCCACCCTACAAATCGCTTCGCGGATCATTGACAATCGCTCGTTATGAGTAAATCGAGTGAGCCGTATCTACATCCGATTGAAGCATCGGCGTTGCAGGCGCGACGGGAACGCGTTTTTCTGGTGCTGGCCGGAATCTTCCTCGGCACGTTGGCGATGCTGAACATTCTGGGCATCAGCCGCTTTATTGTCCTGTTCAGCGTGGATCCATCGGAATCAGGATGGCAATGGCATTGGGGACAGTGGGGCGGACAGTACGCGTTTGCCCTGGCAGTTGGCGTCCTGCCATACCCGATTACGTTTTTGTGTACGGACTTGATCAGTGAATTTTATGGACGTCGCCGCGCCAACTGGGTGGTCACGGTTGGTTTGATCCTGAATATCTGGGTCGTGTTCATCCTGTGGGTGGGTGGCGTGTTGCCTGAGGTGCCCGTGATGGATCCGGCCACCGGATTGCCCCTGATTGAGAGCATGACCATTGATGAAAATGGATTGCAGGACAATCAGGGATTTGCTTTCTATCGGATTCGCATGTTGACCTTTGGTGCCGTAGTGGCGTCGATGCTGGCCTATCTGGCCGCGCAGT
>JBPCVB010000359.1:0-2781 GCA_051010855.1 Pirellulaceae bacterium
GCCAGGGCGCTGTTGTGGGTACAGCTCATTCGGGATTCGGCTTGCACGTTTCTACGGACGAGTTGCCGAACTATGAAGTTCCACCGTTCGACGGAATAGGGGCCAATGAATACATCGTTGACGTGACTCACGAAGTTCCCGGTCCAGATGGGCAAATGGTGCCGGCAATCGATTTTCTGGCCATGGTGGAC
Source organism: Pirellulaceae bacterium (assembly GCA_051010855.1). Classification (GTDB taxonomy): domain Bacteria; phylum Planctomycetota; class Planctomycetia; order Pirellulales; family Pirellulaceae; genus CAJQPP01. Next base: position 192 of record JBPCVB010000359.1, read on the forward strand.
ACGCCGCATGTATGGGAACTGAACATCTGGTACCACACACTTAACTGCGGATTCCGAACGCGGATCAGTGGTGAAACGGATTTTCCCTGCATTTATGGAGAACGAGTGGGACTGGGGAGGTCGTATGTTCGCCTGGATGACGAATTAACGTTTGATAAATGGTGTGAAGGCATTCGGGCCGGTCGCAGCTATGTCAGTGACGGGCGTAGTCATTTGATGGAATTTGCGGTTAACGGAGTCGAGGCCGGAACCGAATCGAGCGAGGTTCACCTTTCCGGTCCAGCACATGTCACCGTTACGGCCCAGGTTGCTGCGCGGTTAAGCGAAGAGCCCCTGCCAGGGTTCGCCAACCTGCATTACGCCCAGCGTCCCTACTGGCACGTCGAACGATCCCGTGTTCCTGGCACTCGTCGTGTGCCGGTCGAGTTGATTGTTAATGGAGAAGCGGTCGCGCGGCAGGAAATCGAGGCCGACGGCTCGCTACAGAACGTCGAATTCGAGACAGCGATCGACGAAAGTTCATGGGTGGCACTGCGTATTCTGCCTTCATCGCACACCAATCCGTTGTTTGTAATCATGGACGAGCAGCCGATTCGCGCGTCCCGCCGCAGCGCGGAATGGTGCCTGGCGGGAGTGCGACAGTGTAAAACTCAAAAGCAACGGTTTATCAAGGACGAAGAACTGGAGGACTTCGAGGTGGCGTACGCTCACGCCGAAACGACCTGGCAACGATTGATTGAGGAATCTGCAGAACGATGATCAAGGGATTGCCACGCGACTGTTTCGTATGCACAGACGTTTTTCAGATCGAGCAACAACGCATTTTTCAGCGTCACTGGATCGCGGTGGCCAGCGCCAGCGATTTCGGATCGGGTCCGAGTTCGTTTGTCGTCGTTGATATTGGCGATTTCTCGATCATTCTTGTGCGGCAGGAGTCCGGCAAGATCGCTGCCTTTCACAATGTCTGCCGGCATCGTGGCACACGTTTGCTCACGGAGCCCTGTGGTGATTTGAAGAACCAATGCATCACGTGCCCTTATCACGCCTGGACATATGACAACGCCGGGCGGCTAACCGGCGCTCCCAACATGGCTGACGTTCCTGATTTCGATCGGTCGCAGTATGGGCTGCTGCCTGTGGCCTGTGCCCAGTGGGGCGGCATGGTCTTTGTCCATTTGCATGAGGACACGTCTGAGTTCACCGAGGACATGGGACCGCTGCTGTCGCGGCTGGCAAACTGGCACGTTGACAAATTGTGTTGTTTACTCAGGACGCTGGAGTACGACGTGGCAGCCAACTGGAAATTGCTGTTTCACAACTACAGCGAGTGTTATCACTGTCCAACTGTGCATCCGGATCTGAACCGAGTGACACCTTACAGGTCGGCCACGAATGATTTGACTGAAGGGGCAGTCCTTGGCGGTCCCATGCAGTTGGCCGAAGGTTTCGAATCGGTAACTCAATCGGGCAGCGCCGTGGGGCCACTAATCGCCGGATTGAACGACGAGCAACGACGCTCGGTTTACTATTACACCGTGTTCCCCAACATGTTTGTCAGCGCCCATCCCGATTATGTGATGATTCACCGTCTGGAGGCGGTCGATCCGGGGAACACTCGTGTGCAGTGCCACTTTCTCACTAGTAGCGAATCGACCGACGAAGGCGTGGCAGGTGCCTGTCAGATGTGGGACACGATTAATCGACAGGACTGGCGAGTTTGTGAACTGACCCAGCAAGGTGTGACGTCTCCTGCTTATCGACCGGGGCCTTATTCGTGTCTGGAGCCCATGCCGGTGGCATTCGACAGGCATTACCGGGACGTCATGGACGATGCGATGCCTGCTGGATAAGCCATAGCGTCTGCTGCACAATACGCACTCAAATCCCTGTAACCCTGCCGGCAAAGGATCGAATGGTGCCCGAGGCATTCACGTTGAAACCGGGCGAGGTATGTGATCTGGACAAGATCGCCTCGCGAGTCGACACCGACGAATACGACAAGAAGTCGGCTTACCAAAAGATCGCCGCCAATGCCGAGGAAATGGCATTGATGGCGCGCAAGCTGTACGCGGAAAACCGGCGTTCGCTGTTGATTGTGTTGCAGGCGATGGATGCGGCGGGGAAGGACAGTACGGTAAGGACAGTGACACGCGGCATGAACCCACGCAGTTGCCAGGTGTCCTCATTCAAGAAACCGAGCGAAGAAGAGCTGGATCACGATTTCCTGTGGCGGGTGCATAAGGTCGTGCCGCGGCGTGGCAACGTTGGCATCTTCAATCGTTCACATTACGAAGACGTTCTGGTGGTACGCGTGCATGATCTCGTACCGGCCGAGGTCTGGTCGAGCAGGTACGATCAGATTAACGACTTCGAAAATAGGCTGTACAAAAACGGAACGACGATCATCAAATGCTACCTGCACATCAGCGAGGACGAGCAACGTGAGCGGCTGCAGGCCCGTATCGACAATCCCGACGCACACTGGAAAGTCAATTTACAGGATCTGGAGGAGCGCAAATTGTGGTCCTCCTATCGGGAAGCCTTCAACGACGCAATTACCAAATGCAATACGGAATACGCTCCCTGGTAT
>JBPCVB010000360.1:0-3858 GCA_051010855.1 Pirellulaceae bacterium
AACGGCGTTCCTCGGAAACAAGATGGCCAAGCACTGGTTTTCGTTTGAATCTTCTCGCGTCGGCCGATTCACGCGTAAATTGGCCAGCACCGGTCTGGGTGTTGCCATGCAGCATGTGTTCAAGACAACGGATCTGGAAACAGCCTACTACGACACGACAATAGATCCGGCGCGACCTGAGTACAACGAGCACTGCATCTTCGTGTTCTGGCACGAAAACCTGGCGATTCTGTTGCCGAGCTGGCCAAACATCCCGGTGACTTTGTTGGTCAGCCAGCACCGCGACGCAGAATGGCTGGTTGAGACCGCTGACTTTTTAGGCTTTAACGCCGTTCGCGGTAGTACCACGCGTGGCGGGTCAGCTGCGATTCGCCAGCTTAAACGTCAATGCAGTAAATCCAGTCTGGTACTGACACCGGACGGACCCCAGGGACCTCGTCGACAAATGGCCATGGGCCCCATATTTCTGGCATCCCGCCTGCAAATGCCGCTGGTTCCCGTTGGTATCGGCTACGATCGTCCGTGGCGGCTAAATACGTGGGACCGGTTTGCGATTCCTCGCCCGTTTTCACGGGCGCGGATTGTTACAGGTCCAAAAATTCGCTTGCCGAAAAATCTTGGCCGCGAAGCCATGGAGGACTGTCGAATAAAGTTCCAGACATTGCTCGACGAACTCAACGACTATGCCGATATGTGGGCCGCCTCAGGAATTCGCGTGCTGCAGCAAAAGCCTTTTGTTCGCGTGCGACGCACGCGCGAACTCACGTTTGCGGATTCAGCGCCGGCCGATTCAATACCTCGCAAAGCCGCTTGAATCCGGGCGGTTATTTCAACATGCGAAAAGTTTCGTCGCGACTGCTGGTGCGTGGCGACTGAGTGGGTTGCGATTCAGCTGATTTGCTGACCCGTGGTGTTTCGTTGGCTTGTGGCAGTTGTGGTCGCTCGGCAGCCATGACCTTGACACCGCCATGCGAATTGCCATCGATATCCAGCGCTGCCGGCGTCTGTTGAACAGTCGATGATTGTAAAACCGTTGATGATTGTAGAGCGGGCGAAGTCCGTAGAACGGGTGAAACTTGCAGAACGGGTGAGGTTTGCGAGTCGGCCACCGAAGCCTGCTGAATGGGCAGTTCCTCTTCATATGCCATCACGGGCGGGGAATCTGGCGTGAACTCGTCCGTGATTATTTCCGCTTCGCCGTTTTCGGCGAAGTAGCCGGCCTGCCCGCCGTACTGAGTACACTCGTCACAGCAGTCGTCGTCGCAGCAGGCGCCCCAACGGATGCGTTGACGAATTTCACGAAGTTGCTGGCCAATGCCACGCGCCACCGGCGCCTTGCGGTGACAACACGTCGACTGCCGATTCCACTCGATGTAAGGCGATTGTCGTTTGCACTCTTCATAATCGCAGTTGTAAAACAATCCGCCATGCCCAATTCGCGTGTAAAAGATCTTTCCGGTCGTCCACGGATCTTCGGGACCGTAGCTCCGCGGGTTGTTGACGACGAAGTCGCGGAAGAAGTTTTGTGCACTTGCCTGGCTGACAAACATCACAGCCAACAGCAACGTCAGACTGACAATCGAAATACGCATGGTAGATTCCTGCAGGGTTTGGGCCTGCATTCTTGATCGGACTAATCTGAGCCGAACAACCGGTGATACCGGGTCCGCTGTCACAGTTTCACCAACAGCGATCCTTGACGCGGGTTTCCCTGTTTGGGCGAGCCGGGTAATCCGCAAGGTCTTCCACCCGATTTTCGGTTGTCCTTTGGCGAAAAATGCGGGTATTTACCGGGTAGATTGGCTCTCCCGCAAGTGAAAAACACTGACTAAACTGGCGTCTTTCCCGACTCTCTGTGAGCGACCATGGACAACTGGCGAATCGGTGCGGTCTCCTATCTCAATACGCGGCCGCTGATCCATAACCTTCAAGTGCTGGCACCTGAGGCCAATCTCGTGCTGGATCTGCCCAGTCGACTGGCTGATCAGTTGGCCCGGGGTGATCTGGATGTGGCACTGATTCCGTCGATAGAGGTTTTTCAGCATCCTGATTACACAGTCGTCTCGGACGCCTGTATTGCCTGCTGCGGTCCGGTATGGAGCGTTAAGCTTATGAGTCGCGTTCCGCTGCCTGACGTTGGAACGCTGGCTTTGGACGAGGGCTCTCGAACCAGCATCGCGCTCATCCGGTTACTGATGGAAAAACACGTTGGCACATCTCCAACGTTTATCCCCCTGGACATCGACGATGACTGGACCGCCGTCAACAGTGACGCGGTATTGATAATCGGCGATCGGGCCATGCACCCGGGATGTGCGGACACTTTTCCGATTCAGATGGACCTTGGGCAATGGTGGTTTGACTGGACCGGGCTGCCATTCGTGTTTGCCATGTGGACTGCCCGGCCGGGGATGACGGCGGCTGAGATGAGCCGACTGGACCGCATTTTGTCCGCCAGTCGCGATGCGGGACTGGAATCTGCTGAACCGCTGGCAGCCACATGCGCCATCGAATACGGACTGTCAAACGGTCAGTGCCGGGAGTACTTTCAAAAATATTTGCATTTCCGTCTTGGGCCGGACGAGCGAAAGGGCCTGGAACATTTCCGTCAAATGGCGTTTGACATGAATATGGCACCGACATCCAGAGAACTGCAATTCCATGACTGCTGAAAAATCAATTCTTGAGAAGTCGATTGCCGGCAAGCGAATTACGTGCGACGAAGCGCTGCAGCTGTTGCGTTCGACGGACTTGCCGACGCTGGGTGCCGCTGCGGACAAGGTTTCGCGGCGTTTGCACCCGGAAAGCTATCGCACATACAACATTGATCGGAATATCAACTACACGAATATTTGTACGGCCGTTTGCGACTTTTGCGCATTCTATCGTGGCCCGAAATCCGACGAGGGTTATGTGCTGCCGCGTGCCGAACTGCTGGCCAAAACGGGAGAAGCCGTCGAGCTGGGTGCCAATCAGATTCTGTTGCAGGGCGGGTTGCACCCAAAGTACAAACTCGACTGGTACGAAGAGATGCTGGGTGACATCAAGCGGGAGTATCCGTCCGTCAATATTCACGGCTTTAGTCCACCGGAGATTTTTCATTTCACCAAATTGAACAAGTTATCACTGGAGCAGGTGTTGTCGCGGTTGAAGGATGCTGGAATGGGCAGTTTGCCGGGCGGTGGAGCCGAGATTCTTGTTGATCGTGTGCGAGACGAAATCACGCGCGGCAAGGTCATGACCGATGACTGGCTGGACGTAATGCGGGTCTGGCATTCGCTCGGCGGTCGCAGCAGCGCAACCATGATGTTTGGTCATGTCGAAACTCTGGCCGAGCGAATCGAACACCTCGATCGCCTGCGGCAACTGCAGGACGAAACTGGAGGCTTCACGGCGTTCATCTGCTGGACGTTCCAGCCAGACAACACTGATCTGTCACACATTCCACCAACCGGCTCATTTGATTACCTGCGTATGCTGGCTGTTTCCCGGTTGTTCCTGGACAACTTTGACAACCTGCAATCCAGTTGGGTGACGCAGGGTCTGAAGATCGGACAATTGTCGTTGCTGTATGGCGCCAACGATATGGGCAGCCTGATGATCGAGGAGAACGTCGTGGCTGAAGCCGGTACCGTGCATTACCTGACGCTCGACGAAATCCGCGACGCGATTTCCGAAATTGGTTTTGAGCCTCGTCAACGCAACGTGTTTTATGACCTGATGGATTCCGATCACGAGCAACGCGCAGTGCTGGCCAATCGTAACTGGGACAACCAACGACGTAACGCCGAACTCGTCCAACTGGCTTGACTTGACCCTTCTCCCTCGGGAGAAGGTGGCCGCAGGCCGGATGAGGGC
>JBPCVB010000361.1:0-4737 GCA_051010855.1 Pirellulaceae bacterium
GCCAATGCTCCCGCATACGTAAGTCGACTTGGTCGATTTCGTGGGGCAAACGATTTTTGAACAGTTGGAAATGCCGGGTGTCGCAACCCCGTTCATGCACAAAGCAATCCACGCCCGCTTTCTGGCACGCTCGCAAGACGGCGCGCAAGGTCGCGAATCGCCCGTTGAATACGTAGACACGATCAGGGCGCTGTCGATCCAGCAGCCGGTTCATGGCTCGCCAAACTCGCAAGGCGTTGTCCGAAATGTCAGTGACTGCGGCGTTTTGCTGCTGCAAATCCGGCTGGGGGTCACGAGTCAAGGAAACCAGCGACGACAGCGTTGCATAGCCAAGATCAAATCCGTCAACTTCATGACGCTTCAGTTCGTCAATGGTCCGGGCCCGACTGATTGCGGAAGGTTCGGACTCGTTCGCCTGGCCTTTTCCGATTGCGCGCAGTGAGACCTTGCCATTCAGCGTTTGTATTCCGTGCAGCCGTCGCAAACGACAGTCTTGGCATTGCTGATGCTCGGCGTCGGCGTTGAAGTCACAACCCTTCAGTTCACCCAGGCAGGCCACCACCGAAACCTGGTCGCCGCGATCAAGATGACGTTGGGCAATCTCCAGTTCGGTCTCGAAATGAGGTGCGACGGTTCGGTAAGGGGAAACAATAAGAACCTTCATGGCAATTTGTGCTGCATCTTGTTCAGGCAGCGCGGCGGCGGTCCTTGTCGGCGGGGGAGGGCGGGGCAAACACGTTTTGCCACGTGTGTTCGTCGGCGCACAGGTCGCGCGCCACAACGCTGGGGTGCCGGATTTGTTCAACACCTGCGGTTGGTCGGTTGGCAAATCGGCTGGCGGGATCAATCGTGTGCGTGCCGTCCGCCCGGAATCCGATGTTGGTTACCAGATTGGACTCGGGCAACACTGCCAGCCCCGAATGGGCCCAGCAGGCCCAGGCCCAGCTGTAGTCCCATGTGTCAATTTCGCCAGCGTGTTGGCGATCGAAGATGTCCGTCCAGTAGGCGTGTTCTTGGTCGCAACAACACCACGCATCCAACAGGCCTCGTCGCTTTTGGTCCGGCCAGTCGCTCATGTTAAGGTCATAATGCTGCCAGGCACGTCGCCAGGAAGCCCAGCCCCAAATGTGCGAGTACTTGGAGAAGTAATAACTAAAAGCGCTGCGGGGTTGCGGCTGAAAATTGTCGCCACTGATCATCATGATTCGCGGATCGTCTTCGTATCGTTGCAGGAGCGACTCGCAGAACCCAAAGAAGGAGGGATCGGGCAAACAATCGTCTTCCAGAATGATGACCTGCTCGTGCAACTCAAAAGCCCAGGAAATCGACTCGGCCATGTGCCGGCGACATCCGACGTTGCTGGCGGCCAGTCGCGTCTCCAGCTGGCAGGGCCAATCAATTCTCTCGATGATTTGGCGTGTTCGCCGAACCTTGTCGCCGTCATCCGCTACGCCATCGCGCGGACCATCGCCGGCGATTAACAAATGACGTGGTTGCTGGCGTGCGATCGCCGAAAACACTCGCTCCGTTAAATCCGGGCGATTAAATACGCAAAACAGTACGGGAACCTGAAAACTCATGGGCACCAACGGGTCGGGGGCTGTTGCGCACTTTAGGCAAAACCGGACTGACAGCACAAGAACGATATTTACGACCATGCCTCGTTCTGATATTGGAACACTCGAAAATAAGTAGATGCATGCACCCTTTCCCCGCCCGACCTATGCGAATTCGGCTGCGTCGCAAAAAGAAATCACCGGCACCGCCGGATCCTCTGTTGCAATTGCGACAAGAGTTTCCCGATGTCACTGCTTCGGTTCTCGAAGTCGTTCGCGATGTCGCGTCGTACACGATGACTTCGCCCGCGCGACTGGTCTCTCTGTGCGATGCCGTTGAGCACGTTGCGCGAAACCAGGTGCCTGGTGACGTCGTGGAGTGCGGAGTCTGGCGCGGCGGCAGTATGATGGCCGTTGCACGTTCACTGGTTCAGCTTCACGACAGTTCGCGCAAGCTGTGGTTATATGACACGTTCGACGGCATGTCGGAACCGGACGATGACGACGTGGATTTAACCGGCAAGGCCGCACGGCATTTGCTGGACGAGCAATCAAAACAGGATCCGCTGTCAATCTGGTGCCGCTCACCGTTTGATGAAGTGCGTCGCAATCTGGAAAGCACCGGTTACGGACTGGACAACATGCGTTTTGTCGCTGGCAAGGTTGAAGAGACGATTCCTGCCAGCGTGCCTGAGCAAATCAGCCTGCTGCGGCTGGATACCGACTGGTACGAATCAACCTGGCATGAATTGACTCACCTGTATCCAAGACTTTCCCCCGGTGGAGTCCTGATCATAGATGACTACGGTCACTGGCAAGGTTGTCGGCGGGCCGTGGATGAATACTTTGCCAGTCAGGACGATTCGATCTTCTTGCACCGTATTGACTATACCGGACGGCTGGCGATCAAGCCGCCTGGTCCCCATGAAGTTGTTTCGTCCAATCTGAAAGTCGCCGGATAGAAATGCCGTGAAGCGCGAAAGCCTCCAATCCGAAAAGCCTCGCAAGCTGAATGTGGGTTGCGGCGCGAACTTTCACGAAGGCTGGTGCAATATCGACCTGGTGGCATCCGATCCTCGCGTCTTGCAATATGATATTCGGCGTGGCCTGCCGTTTGATGACAACAGTTTTGACGTTGTATATCATTCCCATGTTCTGGAACATTTGACGCCGCAGCAGGGACGCGATTTGCTGGCCGAATGCCATCGTGTGCTGAAACCCGAGGGCATTTTGCGTATTGTCGTACCCGATCTTGAACGAATCGCGCAGCTGTATCTCGAGATGCTGCAAAAGGCCTGGATGGGCGATCCGCGAGCGGCTGAAAACTATCAATGGATGAAACTTGAGTTGCTCGATCAAATGGTGCGTGATCGTTCCGGCGGTATGATGGGTCCATACATGATCGATCAGGACAAGGAAAATCGAGAGTTTGTTGCGTCTCGAATTGGACGCGAACTGGATTCTTGTCAATCGCGACGCGAGAATCGCCTGATCACAGACCAGGGTCCTGTCAGGGCGATCTCGGCATGGTTCGAAAAATGTCGGGAGCGGATGGCCACGATGGCCGTACACCTGTTGCTGGGCAAGGACAAAAGCACTGCCTTTAAGGAAGGTCTGTTTCGTCACCAGGGTGAAATTCATCGCTGGATGTACGACCGGTATTCCTTGCTGGAGTTGTGCTCCGAACTGGGCTTTGAAGATTTTCGTATTTGCCTGGCGGATGAAAGCCTGATTGATAACTTCGCATCCTTTCATCTGGACACCATGAATGACCAGGTGCGCAAACCGGACTCGTTGTTCGTGGAATGCTGTAAACGCCGTATGACGCTTCGCGCCGCCGCATGACGACCCGTATCTCCACGGCAACGTTACCCTCGGGTGGAACAGGCTTTGGCAGCTGATAAAATCAGCGTCCACTTCCACTCGACTCGTCCGGATTCTGAACGCGGGGTCTCCGATTTATGTTCCTGGAATTATTTACGCCGGGAAACCTGTTCACACTGGCCATGCTGATTTTGCTGCAGGCCGTGCTGGGTTTCGATAACTTGCTGTATATCTCGATCGAATCCAAACGGGTCGAGGAATCCAAACAAAGTTATGTGCGCAAGCTGGGTATCGGCTTTGCCATCATTCTCCGCATCCTGTTGTTGGTTGTGGTCGTTATGGCGATCGAGCGTTTGCAGGAACCGTTTGTTTCTGTGGGCATCGAGAAAGTCGAACAGATGGCCCAGACCGAAGGGCATCGACACGCCGCAGAAGGCGCCATCACCGACTACGACACCAACAAGCACAAGGACGATCACGGCCAGTACCGTTTGACGGACAGCGGCAATATTTTTGCGGCCGCGCTGAACATGCACAGCGTGATCGTGTTGCTGGGCGGTATGTTCATCATCTACACGGCTTTCAAGGAGATCTTTCACTTGCTTGCCATCAATCACCTCGAACATGAGGGAGAGGAAGGCAAGAAACGCAGTGTCGGTGCCGCCATTTTCTGGATCATGACCATGAACCTGGTCTTTTCATTCGATTCCATCCTCAGCGCAATTGCACTGACCGATAACGTCTGGGTCATGGCAATTGCCATCATTATCAGCGGTGTGCTGATGATGGTACTGGCCGACCACGTGGCCGAATTCCTGAAACGCAACCGGATGTATGAGGTGCTTGGCCTGTTTATCCTGTTGCTTGTGGGTGTCATGCTGGTTTCCAAAGGTGCCCACCTCGCTCACATGCACATTCTGAAATACGAGATTGCGGCAATGTCCAAAGCCACGTTCTATTTCGTGATCTTTATCATGGTCGTGATTGATATCGTGCAAGGAAGTTACCAGAAAAAACTGTTGGCGCAGTCTGAACGCGAACTGGCCTACAACACACCCGCCACAGAACAAGCGGGATCGTAATGGGAATGCTACGTGGTTTGTTTGCCTCGCTGATCATGCTGTCGATGGCTGCGTCGGCCTCAGCGCAGGATCAGTTCGACACCCAGCCGTTGACCAAACCGTTTACCACGCCGGAGCAGGCGCTGGAGATGCTGCAGTTGCCGGATGGATTCCAGGCGACGTTGTTTGCCGCCGAGCCCGACGTTCGCCAGCCCATTGCCGTTGCCACCGATCATCACGGGCGTTTGTGGGTCGTGGAAAACCTGACCTACTCAGACAGTTCCACCAACTACGAT